>DASUAD010000370.1:0-5661 GCA_035763965.1 Thermoanaerobaculia bacterium
GCTTCCGGCGAGCGGCTCCCGGCTGTCGCGCATCGGCGGATCGTCCAGGTTGTTCGAGGGGATGTACGACAGCAGCTGCCGGATCCCGAGAAGAACGCCCGCGTCGTCCTTCCGAACGAAGTGCGCGACACCCGAGACCGCGGAATGGGTCCGCGCCCCGCCGAGCTCTTCCTTCGTGACCTCTTCGTGCGTCACCGTCTTGATGACGTCCGGGCCGGTGACGAAGAGATAGGACTTCTCGTTCATGAAGACGAAGTCGGTGATCGCCGGCGAATAGACGGCGCCGCCCGCGCAGGGACCCAGGATGGCGGAAATCTGCGGCACGACTCCCGATGCGCGCGTGTTTCTCAGGAAGATTCGGGAGTATGCGGCGAGCGAGACGACGCCTTCCTGGATTCGCGCGCCTCCCGAATCGTTCAAGCCGATGATCGGTGCGCCGTTGACGACGGCGAGGTCCATGACCTTGCAGATCTTTTCCGAGGCGGTCTCCGAGAGCGATCCGCCGAAGACCGTGAAGTCCTGCGCGAACACGTAGACGGGCCGCCCATCGATCGATCCGGCACCGGAGACGATCCCGTCGCCCGGAATCCGCGTTCGGTCCATACCGAAGTCGCGCGACCGATGCTCGACGAGTCGGTCGAGCTCGAAGAAGGAGCCGGGATCGAGCAGCAGCTCGACGCGCTCGCGCGCCGTCAGCTTGCCTTCCGCGTGCTGCCGGGCGACACGATCCGCGCCGCCGCCCTGAAGGCTTCTCTCCCGAAGTGCCTCGAGATCGGCGATCCGCTTTTCGATTGTCAGAGGACGATTCCCCGCTGCTCGGCGAGCTTGCGGCGGATCCGGCGAAAGAGCTCTTGCCCGTCCACCTTCCCCGACGCGATTTCGTGGCGCGCGGCTTCCATCATCCGGCGCGCCTCCTCGTCGAGAGTCCGCTCTTTTTCCGCCTCCGCGCCGAGGGCGGCGACAACCGCATCGCGCAGGGCGCCGGGCGCCTTCTCCTCGAAGATCTTCCGGGACGCGAGCCCGCGCGCGGTGCGCACGGCAATGAACTCCTTCTTGCGGTCCGCCAGGCTCATCCGTCCTCCGCCGGCGGATGTTACAGCGGGAAAAACGTCCCACATAATCGCCGGCCGATGGAGCCCGAAGACAAGCTCGTCGCGCGGTGGCTCGACCCGCTCGTCACGAACCTCGGAGACATCGCCGAGGTCTTCATCGAGACGCGACGCCGGACGGTCATCGAGTGGCGCGATGGCCAGGCAGGCGAGCCCCGGGTCTCCTTCGAGGCCGGAACCTCGGCGCGGCTCAAACGATCCGGCCGTGAGAAGCTGGCGTTCGTTTCGGGCGCGGACGAGCTCGCGATCCGGGAGGCGATCCGCGGCCTCCAGGCGTCCGCCGCGGGGGCTCCCTCCCCCGCGCGCACCTCGACGGCCCGGCCCGAAGGCGCCCCCGACCCGACCGCGGAGCGCTGGGTGCGCCGTTTTCCGGGCATCCTCCAGCGACACGCTCCCCGCCACCGGCTCCGCTGGACGCTCGAGGATGTTTCCCGGCGCGTCGTGCCATCGGGGCTCCCTGCGGCGGCATGGGTCCGTCGCCTTTTCTCCCTCGAGGGCACGTTCGTCGCGGCGTCACGGCGCGGCGACGAGACCCGCGGCTTCTCCTTCCACGCTCCGGAGGCGGACTCGACCGCCGACGAGCTCAAGCAGGCGCTCACGTCGGCAGCTGCTCCGCGAGAGCGGCCGGCTCCGTTCGGAAGCGCATCGGCGGACGTTCTTCTCTCGAGCGGCACGGCGGCAATCCTCTTCCACGAGATCCTCTCCCACGCGCTCGAGGCCGACGCGGAGGAGTCCCCTCTTTCGCGCCTGACCGCGGCCCGGCTCTCGGTGTCCGATCTCGAAGTGCGCGACGACCCGACGCGGCTCGACCTCTTCGGAGGCTACGAAAGCGACGACGAGGGCTCGAGGCCGCGCCCGGTCAAGCTCCTCGATGCGGGCCGCCTCGCCGGAAAGCTCCTCGATCGCGCCCACGGTGGGCCGCGCGGCTCGACCGGTCACGGCCGCCGCGCCGGACCGGGAGACGCACCGTTGCCACGCGGATCGAACACGGTGGTCTCGGCGGGAGGAGCGACGACGGAAGAGATGACGCGGC
Organism: Thermoanaerobaculia bacterium; assembly: GCA_035763965.1. Lineage (GTDB taxonomy): Bacteria > Acidobacteriota > Thermoanaerobaculia > UBA5066 > Gp7-AA6 > Gp7-AA6. The sequence goes on from DASUAD010000370.1 coordinate 2,143, forward strand.
GGCTCGGGAACGGCCTCTGGATCGACGAGATCGAGTCGGGGACCGTCGAGCTCTCGAGCGGCACCTTTCGGCTGCGGTATCCCCGCGCCAGGCGCGTGCGACGGGGGCGGTTCGCCGACGAGGTCGGCGCGGGTCTGCTCGCGGGAGAGATCCTGCCGGCGCTCGAGGCGATCGAGCCGATGATCGGCCACGAGGTTCGATCGTGCCGTTCGCTCGCCTGGTGCTCCCGCGCGGGGCAAGTCGTGGCGGTCGGCGGAGCGGCGCCCGACGTGATCGTGCGGCGGCTCTCGGTGCGGGATCGATGAGCGGAGATCGCGCTCAGGACCTTCCCGCCCTCCTCGAACGCCGGGCGCCGGGCGCGTGGGAGCTCTACCGGAAGAGAGCGGAAACGCGGGAGGCCGACGTGACCGCGCAGTCGCGAAGCGACCTCTGGCGGCGCGAGGAGGGATGGGCCGCGAGATGGTGGGCGGGCGGGCTCCGATTCGCGTGCGGATCGGATCGAACGAAGCTGGCGCAGGCCATCGAACGCGCGTCCGACCTCCCGGCCCGGGAGGAACCCGTGCCCCGCCTTCCATCAGTCGAGGCCGTGCAGCCGGAATCCGGCGCTCCGGTCGATCCTCCTCCGGACGTCTTCGGGCGGCTCGCGCAGCTCGTCGCGGAGAAGTCTCGAGGCGAGGCTGTCCTCGCGTCTCTGGCGTTGCGCCGGGGCCGGACCGTCGAAGAGATACGGAACTCGGCGGGTCTGTCCGCGCGCGTGGAGTCGGGGCGTCTGGATGGAGTTGCGCGCGCCGTCGGCCGGCGGGCCTCCCGGGGCTGCGAGGCCCGAACCGTGTTTCGCTGGGACTCCGAGCCGGATCTCGACGCGGTCGCGAGCCGCCTCGCCGATGGCGCGACGTTTCCGCTTGCGCCGCACGGCTTGAGCTTTCCGCGCGGATCTCTGCTGCTCGACCCGTCCGTCGCCGCCGCGCTGCTGGCGGCGATCTCGCCGCTCTTCTGGACCCACCCCATGCCCCGCTGGGTGAAGCGGAGCGAGTTTGCGTCGCGCGCGCTGACGATCGTCGATGATGCGTCGGCCGATGCGCCGCTCGACGGCGAGGGAACCCGGACGCAGCGCGTCGTCGTCGTGAACGAGGGAGCGCTCGTCGCGCGCTTGCACGACCTCCGGTCCGCCGCGAGCGCGGGCGAACCGCCGACCGGCCACGGCGTGCGGCCCTCCTATCGCACTCCGCCGCGCGCCGGTCCCAGACGGCTTTTCATCGAGACCGCGCAGGGGGTTTCCCCGCTCGAGCTCCTGAAGCGCGTCGCCCGCGGGGTGTTCGCGCGGGCGGTCACGGCGCCCGTCTTCACGGATCTCGAGCGCGACCGCTACGAAATCGAGTTCACGGGCGTCGCGGTTCTCGCCGGGCGCGCGATGGAGCCGATCGCCGGGGCGCGGGTCTCGGGCCGCCTGTCGGAGCTCCTCCAGCGCGTCGCGGCCGTGGCGACCGACCGGCAGTTCTTCCCGATCCCTGATCCCATCGGGGCTCCGACGCTGCTCATCGAGCGAGTGAATTTCGAATGAGACGGAAATGGGTAATCGGAAATCGGCAATCGAACCGATTCCCGATTTTCGATTTCCGATTCCCGGCTACGGCACGGGCGTCGGCGGAGGAAGCGGCGGCGCACCGCGCGGAATCGCCGGTTGAGGCCGCGTCTGTCCGCCCAGCGGGACGACGATCGGCCCGGCCGGCGTCGTGACGGGCGGCGCGGTCACGGTCGAGTCCACCGGCTCGGGCGCGGAGGGATCTTCGACCTCCGAGGAAGACAGCGGCCTGTCCGTCGGCAGGACCGGGCGGAATCTTCCCTCGTCGGCCCACTTTTGATCCGCGGACATCGCTGCCGACGCGATGTCGCGAGGGTAGTTGACCAGGGAAACGCGATCGAGCAGCCGCGTGTCCACGATCAGGGCATTGACGCGCGGATCGCGCATCCGCGGGTCGATTCGGAGCGCCTTCGCGTACTCCTTCACCGCGAGACCCTCCCACCCGCGCTGCTCGTAGAGCCTCCCCAAGTGAAAGTGCGAAAGCGGGAAACCCGGCTTCCTCGAAATCGATTTGCGGTACGCCGCAATCGCGCGAATCGGCTTTCCGGCCGCCTCCCGGAGAAGACCGAGGTTGTACGCCGCGAGATAGTGCGATTCGTCGAGGTCGAGCGCCTTCTTGTACTGTCGCTCCGCGTCCTCGAAGAACCTGCGCTCCGCGAGAAGGTTTCCGAAATCGTTGCGGAGATCGGCGGAGTCGGGCTGCGCCTCGACGCGCCGTTCCTGTTCGACGATGCGGTCGTCGAGCGGCTCTCCGGCGACGAGGTACCTGCGGTAGAACGGCTCGTTCGCGTTTTCGCGTTTCGCGTGGATGAGACCGCAGCCCGCGGCCGCCGCCGCCGCGGCCACCGTCATCGTCGCAATCGTCAATCTCTTCATTCGGACTCCCTTCCGGACTGTCCGGGACCCGTGATCCCGGATCGGGGACCCTTCGGCGCCTTCGCCACGACCTTGACCCTGCCGTCGCGCTCGACGACGTCGAACTCGATCTCCGTCACGCCGAGACGCTCTTTCAACTTCTCCCGCTGCTCTTCGAGTCCGGCGAGAAAGGTCTCGAGACGGTAGCCCTCGACCTTCTCTCCGCGGCTCCTCCTGGCGGCGACGTAGCGTTCGAAGAGCTCGCGGTCGCGGGTTCTCGACCGGCCGCCGGCTCCCCGATTCGCTTCTACGGACGCCGCCGTCGGAACGTTGGTCGGCGTCGGCCTCGGCTCCCCGGCCGGCCCGCCGAAACCCCCATGGATGCCGGGGCGCCGACCCGCCTCCTTCTCCGCCTGAAGCCTCTCCCAACGCTCGCAGAGGCTGAAGAAGCGGCCCTGCAGGGTCGAAAGCTGATAGCGGTCAGCCGCCGAATCGGACGGCGACTGGCTCAAGCGCCGGAACATCTCTTCGACGTGGCGCCGGCTCTGAATGGGGGGTCTCGGAACGGATCCGAAGAGGAAGGCGTCGTATTCGGCGTTCAGCCTCCGGATCGCCTCGTCCAGAACCTTCAGTTCGCGGTCCCAGGTCATGTTTCCGATAATAGCGCCCGTGAGCGCCCGTCCCCCCTCGATGGACTCCCTTCTCGCCCGGCCGGAGGCGTCCGAGCCCCTCGGGCTGTACGGCCGCGAGGCCGTCAAGGAGGAATTGCGGCGCGCGATCGACGCGGGCGAAACCGAGCCGGAAGCGCTCCTCGGCCTCGCCCGCGAGTCGCTCGTGAATCGCTTCGCGCCGAGCCTCGTCCGCGCGGTGAACGCCACCGGCGTTCTGCTGCACACGAACCTCGGCCGGGCACCGCTCTCCGAAGCGGCGCGGGAGGCGATCGGACGGGTGATCTCCGGCTACTCGACCCTCGAGTACGACCCGCGGGCGGGGCGCCGCGGAAAACGTCAGGACCACGTGCGCCGCGCGGCGCGGGAGCTCTTCGGCGCCGGTGATGCCCTCGCAGTCAACAACAACGCTTC
>DASUAD010000371.1:0-3557 GCA_035763965.1 Thermoanaerobaculia bacterium
AACCTGACGAGCTCCCCCGGCTCGGGCAAGACGACGCTCCTCGAGCGGACGATCCGGGACCTCGGAGCGACCCTGCCGATCTCGGTGATCGAAGGGGACCAGGAGACTCTCCGTGACGCGGAGCGGATCCGCGCCGCCGGCGGCCGCGCCGTTCAGATCAATACCGGCAGCGGCTGCCACCTGGACGCCGAAATGGTCCGCGAAGGCCTGCGCCGCCTCGATCCGCCGCCCCGCTCGCTCGTGATGATCGAGAACGTGGGAAACCTCGTGTGTCCGGCTCTCTTCGATCTCGGCGAACGCGCGAAAGTCGTCATCGTGTCGGTGACGGAGGGGGAGGACAAGCCCCTGAAGTACCCGCACATGTTCCGGGCGTCGAGCTTGATGATCGTCAACAAGATCGACCTGCTGCCCTACGTGACGTTCGACGTGGATCGGCTCCTCGAAAACGCACGACGGGTCAATCCGGGGCTGTCGGCGTTACAGGTCTCCGCGACCCGCGGAGACGGTCTCGAGGAGTGGTACGGGTGGCTCCGCCGGCAGGCGCCGGCGGCCGCCGCCTGGTCCTGATCCGCTCCGCGGTTCTCGGCTGATGGTTCGCTAGACTCGACGGGGTGCCGCCCCGTCGGATCGTCTCGCTCTGCCCCTCCATCACGGAGACCCTGGTCGCGATCGGCGGGCTGTCACGGCTCGCCGCCGCGACGCGGTATTGCGTGCGTCCGCAGGGGCTCCTCTGGGGAGTGCCGCGGATCGGGGGGACGAAGAATCCGGACATCAGCCGGATCCTCGACCTCGAGCCGGACCTCGTCTTCGCGAACGAGGAGGAAAACCGGCGGGAGGACGTCGATGCGCTGCGCGCGGCGGGCGTCGAGGTCGACGTCTCGTTTCCGAAGACGGTGGCCGACGTGGCTCCGGAGATCCGGCGCTGGGGCGCCCGGCTCGGCGAGGAAGGGGAGGCGAACGCGCTCGCCGCGCGCATCGAGGCGGAGCTCGCCGCGCTCGGGAAGACGCCTCCTCCCGGGACCTTTCGTTACGCATACTGGATCTGGCGCGACCCGTGGATGACCGTATCCGACGACACGTACGTCGCCGACCTGCTCCGGCTCGCCGGAGGGGTCAACGTCTTCGGCGCGGAGCCGGAGCGCTACCCGACCGCCTCGCCGGCCGAGTCGCTCGCGCGTGGCGCCTCCGTGCACCTCTTCCCGAGCGAGCCCTATCCCTTTCGCGAAGAGAAGCACGCCGCGCAGGTCGCGGAGCTCTTCGGGAAAGCGTCGCGGCGCCTCTTCGTCGCCGGTGACGATCTCTGCTGGCACGGCGTACGGACCCTTCACGGGCTCGCGGCCGTGAGAAAGCTGCGGGTCTACGCGGACACGACCGTCAGCCGCGCCGATTCAGAAGGTCCAGGAACTCCTCGCGGACCGGGCGGTTGAAGAAGATCCCCCGGATCGCGGACGTCACCGTCAGCGCCCCGGGCTTCTTCACGCCCCGCATCTCGACGCACAGGTGGCGCGCTTCGATGACGACCATCACTCCCTGTGGGGCGAGCTTCTCGGCCATGAATCCGGCGATCTGCTCCGTCAGCCGTTCCTGCAGCTGCGGCCGGCACGCGTAGAACTCGACGATCCTCGGCATCTTCGAGAGCCCGACGATGCGCTCGTTCGGGATGTACGCGACGTGCGCGTGGCCGTAGAAGGGAACGAAATGGTGGGCGCACAGGGAGTAGAACGGGATGTCCTTCTCCATCACCATGGCCGTGTAGTGCTCGTCGTTCGGAAAGACCGTCACCTTCGGCTCGGCGCCCTCGGAGAGCCCATGGAACATCTCGATGTACATCCGGGCGACCCGGGTGTCGGTGTCCCGGAGGTTCGGATCCCCAAGGTCGAGACCCAGCGCCTCGATGATGGCCCGCATGTGACCCGCGATGACGCGGAGCTTCTCCTCGTCGCGGAGCGACGCGGGTACGAGGGCGGTCTCGTCGATCGGCGGATGGGACATGGCGCGTTTCGTGGTCAGGCCGCGCGGGCTTTCTCGAGGAGTACGGCGATGTCGCGCGCGACCGGGACGTCGCTCCCGACGATCTCGCGGGAATCGGGGGCGCGATCGCCGATCCGAAGCTTTTCCATCCGGCCATTCTAGCGAACGGCCGTCGGCGATCAGCTGATGGTTTTGCGGAAGGCGCGGGTGGAGCCGGCGACGAGGAGCCCGGCCAGAACGATCAGCGCCGCAACGCTCGGCCAGAGGTCCCAGAACGCCGCACCGCGAATGATGATCCCGCGGGAAATCTTGATGAAATGCGTGGCGGGGAGCAGTTGCGCGAAGAGGCGCAGCGGCGCGGGCAGCGAAGGAAGCGGGAAGATGTAACCCGACAGCATGATCGACGGGAGCAGGAACATCTGGGTCCTCTGGATCGCTTCCATCTGCGTCTTCGACCAGGAGGACACGAGCAGGCCGAGCGAAAGGAGAGCGAAGAGATACACGATCGACAGCAGGAACAGCAGCGGCACGCTGCCGTGGATGGGGACCCGGAAGACGGTGACCATGAGCGCGAGAACGAAAACCAGCTGAATGTAGGCGAGCACGAGATAGGGAATGAGCTTTCCGAAAACCACGGCGACCGGAGAGGCGGGCGTGACCATGAGCTGCTCGAGCGTTCCGCGCTCCTTCTCGCGCACGATCGCGAAAGCGGCGAGAAGCGTGCCCGAGAACGTGAGCAGGATGGCGATGAGACCCGGGATCAACAGGTTCGCGCTCCTCGAGTCCGGGTTGAAAAGGAGCAGCGGGTGGACCCGGATCGACAGACTCTCGAAGCCCTCGCCGGCGCCGAGCTCCGCCAGCGAGCGCGCCAGCGCGACTCCGTTGGCGGCGGCCAGCGCCTGTGACGAGGTCGAGGAGTCGGATCCGTCGATCAGGACGAGAACGTCCGCCGGCTCGGCCGCGAGCCTTCGTCGAGCGTACTCGGGCGGGATCTCGACGCCGACCGACGCGTGGCCGGCGACGATCCGCTCCCGGAGGTCTTCCCGCGAGGTGACGTACTCGACGACGTCGAAGAGGCCCGTGCTCACGAACTCGCTCACGATCTGCCGGCTCTCCTGGGTCCGGCTCTGATCGAAGACGACCGTCGGAACGTGTCGGACGTTCGTGTCGATCAGACCGAAGAGGACGAGCTGCAGCGCCGGGACGAACAGAGCGAACTGCAGGGTCCCGCGGTCGCGAATCATCTGCTTCGCTTCCTTCCGGAGAACCGCGCGGAAGCCGCGCATCATGACGCCACGACCGGTTCTGCCGGCGGCTCGGCCGGAATCTCGCCGCGCCGTCCCCTCTCGATCTCGGTCAGACGAACGAAGACGTCTTCGAGGGAGGCGTCGATCGACCGGATCTTCACGAGCGCCCCGGCGGCTGCTTCGAGGTCACGATCGATCCGCTCGTCGGATATCTCGGCGCGCATGAGGATGTGCAGAGAGTTGCCGAAGATCGTGAGGTCCACGACGTAAGGGAGCTCGCGCGCGTGCTGCATCACGGCGGCGACGCCCGCCTCGCACTCCGCCTCGACCCGACGGGTT
>DASUAD010000372.1:0-2917 GCA_035763965.1 Thermoanaerobaculia bacterium
CTGTGGCTCGCCCTTCGAAAGGAGGCGCGCCTCGCGGCGTTTCTCGCGGGCTGGTTCCTGCTCACGTGCGTGCCGCTCGTCCTCTTCGCGACCGTCCTCTTTCCCCGCTACGGCGTCCCCGCCGTCGTTCCGCTGTTGCTCGCTGGCGGGCGGGCCGCCTGGCTCGGGATCCGCCGGCTCCGCGAGGCGCCCGGACTCGGGCGTATCGCCGTTGCCGTCTGTGTAGTCGCGCTTCTGTCGTCCTGGCCGATCGGCGCCGTTCTCCGTCAGTCGGCCGACTGGTCACACCAGCCGCTCGTGGCGGTTGACCGGGGTCAGTACATCTGGGGATGGCCGGCCGGCGCGGCGGTTCGAGATGCGATTCATTACATCCGAAGCCTCTCCCGGAACACACCGATCCTCGTGATCAACGTGATCACCGAGATCGCCCCCAACGTCGGCGTCACCGTCGCCTTCGAAGGCGACCCTCGGGTCCGCGTCTTTCACGCGGATCCAGCGAATCTCGTCGCGAGCGTCCGGTCATGGACGCAGGGCGGCCCGCTTCTCCTCCGAAGGGACGTCCTTTACTCGTCTCCTGTTTCACCGACGACGCCTCACGCCGGGGTTCGCGTCCTGTGCGTCTGGCCCGAACCCATGATCGTCGAAGGCAAGTGGATCACCGCCCGTTCGGCCGCCGGCTGGGGGATGCTCGTGCACCCGGTGACGTTCCGGAATCCGCGCGACCCGCGAGCGAACGGAGATCCTTCCGCGATCTCCGTTGCGGAGATGCCCGAGCCCCTCTGACGATCTCCCTACTGGTGCGTCAGCGCGTTGTTGTTGACGACGAACTTCCGGCGCCCGATCTCGGTACGGCTCGGCGACCCGAACTGCTGGTCGACCACGTAGATCACGAGGTCGTGTTCCGAGTCGGACAGCCGCGTCGTGTCGAGCTGGAAACCGAAGCCGACGGAAACCGAGGGCACCCTCGGATCGATCGTCGGCACGTCCGGCCGTGAAAGACCGTACGTCGCATTGCCGACGACCTGGCCGTCCACGTCGACTTCGACCCGCTGCACGCCGTTGAAGTCGAACGCCCAGCCGAACACCGTGAAGATGCCGTTGATGAACTGATAGTCCGACGGTGTGTCGATGAACCCGAAGGCCGGAAAGTCGGCGCCGCTCGGGTCGCAGAAGACGTCCACTGACATCGCGCCGAGCTGCGTGACCGTTTCCTCCTCGTCTCCGACCCGAACGGCGAGGGTGTGCTTGCCGGGGAGCGTGTAGCCGACGATCGGCGGCTCGGCGCCCGGATCGGCGCCCGGCCGCCGGATCTGGATCAATCCGGAGGTATCGGTCGCGTCACGGAACAGGGCGAACGAGAAGAGGAAGCCGGCGTTGTCCGCGTTGACGTATCCCGAGTAGTTGCGGGCGACATCGGGGCGGTTGATGCCGTAGCAGTTCACGAACGAATGCCCGAACTGCACGCAGTCGGTGCGGGTGTTGGCGAGGATGGCGCCGTCCAGAAGCAGCTCGACGTAAGAGACCTGTCCCGCGTCGAGCCGAGCGCCGACATCGAGTGCCCAGCCGGCGACGATGTTGGTCAGGTTGAATCTGCATACGTCCGGCGTACACGGCGAAGGAATCCCCACGTCGATCGTCGTGCAGAAGAGGTTGGACTTGTCGAGCGGGAAGTCGATCTGACCGAAAGGCGCGAGATTCGCCCCGTTGTTGATGACCTGGATGTTCCGCGTTCCGATCAGTCGCGAAGCCCCGCGGTTGTCCGTGACGCGCACCGAAACCTGGTGTATCCCGTTGATGAGCTTGCTCGTGTCGATGTTCGCCTGGAACCCGGAGTAGAGCGAGTTCGGCACGTCCGGGAAGGCGGCTGCGACGTCGGGACGCGTCGTCCCGTAGATCGCGGTGGAGGGCAGGCCCCGTCCGACCGCGCCCGCAACGATCCCGCCGTCCATGAGGAAGTCGATGTGATCGACGTCTTCGTCGTCAATGGCCCATCCGGAGACCGGCAGGGGCCCGTCGGTGCCCTCGACCAGGTTGGGCGCGGGTATGTCGATGAACCCGAACGGCGCCTGGTTCACGGTGTTGTCGACGATCACGGTCACCGGGCCGATCAGGAAGGTCGACTGGTCCGCCTCCGTGACTCGGATGCTGAGCGCGTGCGCCCCGTCCGGGAAGCGTCGCGCCAGAAACGAGCTGACGAAGCCGGGGTTGGGGTTGGCGCTGTTGGCGTAGGTCGGGAACACCTCGAGGACGTCGGCCCGGGGCAGGTTCGTATCCGCCCGGTTCGCGAAGGTCCCGTCGACCAGGAGCTCGACCTTGTCGATCGCATTGAAGTCGAGGACCCAGCCCGAGACCTTGACCACCCCGGAGACCCGCTGGCCCTGGATCGGCTGGTCGATGACACCAATCGGCTGAGCGGAGACGGACGTCGCGATCAACCCGGCTCCGACAAACAGAAGTGCCTGAAGCCCGGGCGACTTCCTAAGCATGCGATTCCTCCCGAAAATTTAAGAAAAGAATGAGCAAAATAGGATGGAAAGTCAAGCTCGGTCAGAACTTCGCCTCATTTTTTTCGGCGAAATCGCGGCGGAAGATGTGCAAAGCTGCTCGGAGATGGCGCGCACGAAGGACTTCCGGACACGGGACTCGTGGGCCGGGGCCCGGGAAGTCCAATCCGGAGGCGAGAAACCGGCATGAGACGGGCCCTGAAGTCGCGGCCGGTCCAGATCGGGCTCTCCCTGCTCCTCGCCATCCTGCTGCTCGCGTTCTTCCTGCGTGGCATCAAGCTCGGGGAAATCGCGCGGCAGGTCGCGGCCGCGTCCGGGGCCTGGCTGGCCGCGAGCGTCGCTCTCGCGATCGGGACCTTCCTCTTTCGGGCATGGCGCTGGACCTGGCTCCTCCGGCCGGTTGCGCGGGTGCC
>DASUAD010000373.1:0-6089 GCA_035763965.1 Thermoanaerobaculia bacterium
GCGCCAGCGAGCGCGGCGGGAGATCGTTCGACCTGCCAACCCGCACCCGCGCCGGCGAGCTCGCACGCGAGCGCTCCGCCCGCGACGGACACGGACGGAACTCCGCCCCAGGCCGCGTCGAGGAGCCGCGTCCGGTACGCGAGGTCGGTTTCCAGGCCCTCGGCGGATATCGAGACGATCAGGTCCGAGGCCGCGTAGAGGTCCTCGCGCGCGGAGTACGCGACCCACGGCCGGAACAGGATCGAGCGACCGTCCGGGTCGAGCTCGCGTGCCCGTTCCCGCGTCTCGACGTAAACGCGCTGCGGCGTGGTGTCGGGGTTCGGGCTTTCGAGAAAGAGAAGTTGCGCGTGGGGCTCTCCGCGTCGGACGATCGGCCACGCATCGAGCAGAAGCGAGGGATCGTTCCAATCGTAGATTCCGCCGAAGAGGACGAGCGGCCCGTCGCCGGCGATGCCCGACGCTCGGCGTCCCCCGACCCGGTCGCCGCGCGCCGCCTGCGCCGGCGCTCCGAAAGGAACGATGCCGACGAGGCCGGCGAGGGTCGGGTCATCGGGAAAGTTCGCGGGCCCGATGCGCCCGGCAGCGAGGAGAGCGCCGGCGTAGAAGAGGCGCTGGTCCGCCGATGCGCAGAGAAAGAAGTCGGCGCGCGCGAGCGCGAGGTGAAGCGTCGCCAGATCGTGCCGGGCGACCGCGTCGCCGAGATCCGGCGCGTAGTGGAGGTTCTCGACGGGAAAGGGATCGTACAGGTCGACGGCGACCGGCGTGTCCGGAACCTGGTGGAACCAGAAGTTCGCCGCGTGTCCGGAGACGACGGCCGCGCTCGCGCCGGCCGCGGCGGACGCCAGGTTCCCCTCCGCCGGCGCGTGGACGATGCGAACGTCCGGCGCGACTTCGCGCGCCTCTTCCGGATCGTTGGTCACGATCAGGCGTGCCTCGAACACCGCGCCGATCGTGCGGGCGAGCTCGAGCGCGCGAATCCCCATGCCGGCCATTCGCGGCCGGATCGGTTCCGGGGCGAGGACTGCGACGATCGGCCGAGAATCGGGCATCCCGCGACCCTAGCCGCGGCCGCGCAAACGGTCCAGGAAGAGGTGCAGCTTCCAGGTCCGCGAGCCGTAGATCTGATTCAGGATTCCGTTCAGCCGTTCGATCTCTCCGAAGGTCCCCACGAGCTGCAGATCGAATTCCTCGTTCTTCGCGAAGAGCTCGGCGAGCCGGTCGTGAATCAACTCGTTTTCCGCGAGGAGGCGCGACCTCTCGGATTGGAGTTGCGCAACGCGGAGCTCGGACTCGGCGAGCTTCGCCTCCAGCGCAGCGGCCATGCCGGTTCGCGCCTCGGCCCGGGCGAGAGCGTCGGCGAGACGCCGGTGGCTTTCGCGCTGATACCGGAGCTCCCCTTGAGTGGTGCTGTCCCGCTCGTACCAGAACGCGATCTGCGCTCGCATGCGGTCGAACGCCCGGGACAACCCCTCTTCCGTCCGGCGTGGCGCGTAGCGGCGGTAGATCTCGCGGCGCGCTTGCTGGAACGCAGCGGACCCGGCCGCCGCGTGGCTCGGGTCGGCGTCGGAGGCCGGGAAGACCCGGTACTCGCACGTCACCGCGCGCACGTGGCGGAATGAGGTCTCGAAGGACGCCCGGATCAGGAAGTCCCAGTCTTCCGAATAGTCGAGCGAGTCATCGAAACCGCCGAGCTTCCGGAAGAGCGCGCGCGGCAGGAGAAGCGTGTGGAGCGGGATGTAGTTTGCGAGGAGAAGGTAGTCGGGATCGAAGTCGAGCGAGTACTGCAGGGTTCGCGTCCCGGGCTTCCACTCTTCCCCTTCGCGCCGGTAGACGACCGTCACCGCGTCGGAATAGACCACGGGCTCCGGGCCGGAGCGGTGAGCCGAAACGAGACGCTCGACGTGATCCGGAAAACAAAGGTCGTCGTCGTCGAGGAATGCGACGAGATCCTGTCCCGACGACTCGACTCCCCGGTTCGCGGCGACGGACCGTCCGCGGCGCTCCGGAAACTCCTCGAGAGAGACGGCGAACGCGTCGCGGAAGGGCTCGATGACCGAGCACACGGACGCGCCGCCGTCGTTGACCACCACGACCTCCGCGGGACGGGCGGTCTGAGCGCGGAGGCTCTCGAGGGCCTGCGTGAGCAGCGCCGGTCGGTTCCGGGTCCGCACGACGACGGAGAGCGGCGCGGGTCCGCGGGCGCCGTCCCGGATGACCGCGGGACCGATCGCGCGCCGGAGCTCCTCGAGCGATCGGCTCGACGCCTCCTGCCACGAGAGAACCGAAAACGCTTCGACCGGACCCGTTCCCGAAACCGTCAGGCGCCGGTACACGTTCAGCCCCAGGAGCGCGCCGGCGTAGTCCCGGACCGCCTGCTGCGACTCGTACGCCGCGAGCGCCTCCTGTTTCTTCGGCATGACTCCGGCGATGTCGACCAGGGCGTTCGGAAGGAGCGGCTGCGAGATCTCGCAGAAGGCGATCCGCAGAAACCGATACCGGTCGTGGTCCGCATCTCCCGGCCGGGAGGCGGCAACCGTGCGGAAGAGCGTTTCGGCGAGCGCGCGGTGGTCCGGATGGATCTCGACCGGCGATGGGCAGAGAACGAGGTCCGGCTCGAACGCGGAGATCTCCGCGGCGACGAGTCGGGAGAGCTCATCCGCGCGGCTCGCGAGCGAGCGGTCGGAGAGCCCGGCGAAGACCGGCGCATCGACCCCGAGCGCCCGCGCGGCGCGCCGGGACTCTTCCCGGCGGCGCTCCGCGTAGGCCGGGGTGTCTTCCGCCTCCGCCCCCTGCTGGGCCGTCCCGTCGGTCGCGATCCAGATCCGCACGGCGCTGCCGAGGCCGGCGCAGAGCGCGATCAGCCCGCCGGCCCCGAGGACTTCGTCGTCGGGGTGGGCGGCGAGCACGAGGACTCGACCCGCGGTCAGGTCGGTCACCTCGTACGGAACGAGCTCGTCTTCTCTCACCGATGCGCCATCTGTTACGTTCGAGGGAGTTTAACCGTCGAGGGCTCAGACCAGGTCATAAAGCGACGGCACGAGATGCGCGTTCGCGGCGAACCGGTCCGCGGCTGCGTCGTCGAACGTGCGGACGATGATCGGAAAGCCGGTCTCGCGGCGCTCGCCGGGAAGTTTCCTCAGGTAGTCCGCCCCGGGCCCGCCCGGCGTCTCCCAGAAGACGAGCTTCGAGGCCCCGAGCCGCTTCGCCTCCGCAGCGGTTGCGCCGAAAAGCGGCGGAAGGTCGTCGCCGTTCGCCTCGCGGCCGAGAAAGTCCGCGACGAGCGCCGCGTCGCCGGCGACGGAGAGCACCGCCCAGCCGAAAGATTCCCCCCGCCTCTCCCGGGACACCATCCGGTACCACCGCGACGGGCGGGCGTGAAAGCGCCAGTTGACGCGCGCGCGATCGCGGACGGCGGCGTGGGTCAGAACACTCTCGGCCGCCGCCCAGAGGGAGTCGAAGCTGTCCGTCGCGAAGTCGGCGGCGACCGCGTCCGGCGGCGGCGGAGGGAACGCCTCGCAGGGCACGAGAATCTCCCGGATCGGAAAGAGCGTGCGCGATCCGACGATCCGCTCGCTCACGCGCAGCGCCCGAGGGTTCGGGAACCCGTAGCAGAACGGGACACCGACCGCTCCGACCGCCTCGTAGAAGGCCTCCGTCATCGAGCGATAGATTCCCCTCCGCCCGCCCATACCCCGGACCGACGGATCCGTCGCGACGTCGCCCACCGAATACGAGAGCGTCCGCCGCCCGTCCACGAGAAGGCTGGTCCCCCAGCCTGCGTAATTGCCGACGATCTCGCCGCCCACGATGGCGACGACGCCGAACCAGCCGTCGGGGTTGTGCTCGAACTTCCACGTCCACTCCGCTTCCGACATTTCCCTTCCGAAGACTCGGGCGAAGAGCCGGCGGATCCCGGGCCCGTCGGCCGAGGTCGCGGGCCGCACGACGAAGGCGCTCACTCCCCCGCTCCTTCCCACACGAATGTCTCGAGCGGGCGTCCGTCGGACTCCCGAAACGAACGGAGGTAGAGCGTCGCTCCCGACAGGCGAGCCTCGACCTCGCGAGGCAAACGGAAGTCGGCTTCGAGCGGAGTACCGGCGAACGGGAGAAGCGACGGGTTCGTCGAGATCGCCGCCCACGCTCCGTCGCGAGCGGCGAGCACCGGTTCGGTGATGCGCGGATAGGGAACTTCCGTGCGGCGCCGCGCGGCGCGCTCGAGGACGGCGCACCGGATCGCTCCGTAGCGCTCGCGCCAGTAGAGGCGGCGGGAAACGGCGCGCCGCGCCGCGGTCTCGCCCGCATCAGCCGCGGTCGCCCCCCAGCCGTGGTGCACGCGCGCCGCCGGCACGAACCGGAGCGCGAGCCCGCGAGCTCGGACCCGGTCCTCCCACTCGGTCTCCTCGTACTCGAACGGAAACCGTTCGTCGAATCGCCCGACCCGGTCGAACGTGTCGCGACGCGCGGCGAGAACGGCGCCGGAGAGCTGGCGAGTCTCGCCGCCGCGCTGCCAGAGCCGGACCGCTTCCCGCGCGTACGACGCGAAGCGGGCGTCGTCGCGCGACGCACTCCGCCCGGCCGAAAGCTGTGCGAGGTCGGACCGGAAGCCGGGCGCCCATCCGGACGGGAGGCGGAGCCGGTCCTGAGAGTCCCAGAAGGCGAGCGGAGCGGCGGCTCCCACGCCGGGATCTTCGATCGCCTCGAGGAGAGGATGGAGCGCGCCGGAGCGGAATTCGACGTCGGCATTCGACAGGACAAGACGAAAGGACCTCGCGCGCGAGAGGCCGGCGTTCACTCCCCCCGAGTATCCGCGGTTCTCGGCCAGCGGGAGAAACACGTCGGCGCCGGCCGACTCGAGCCTCCGAGTCTCCTGCGCCCCGGAACCGCAGTCCACGAGGACGATCTCGCCGGAGATCTTTTCCTCCTCGAAGGCGCGGCGAAGCGAGGCGACGCACGCGAGCGCGTCGGACGCGTTTCCGTGGGTGACGACGACCGCGGAGACGTCGGGCGGCGTCAACGCGCGTCCCGGAAGACCGCCTCGAGCCGCTCCGCGACCCGCGCCGCGGAGAATCGTCCGGCGGCGGCGGGGCCGGCGAGCCGCGCGCGCTCTCTCGCTTCCCCGGTCAGCAGGTCCGGCAAACGGTCCGCGATCGCGTTCGGGTCGCCGTCGGGGAAGTACCAGGCGGCCGAGCCGGCGAACTCGCGGTGCCCGGGAGTGTCCGAAAGCAAGCACGGGAGCCCGCAGGAGAGCGCCTCGAGAGCCGGCAGGCCGAAACCCTCCTCGGGCCGCGACGGCCCGATGAACGCGTCAGAAGAGCGGTACGCGAACGGCATCCGCTCGGGCGCGAGCCGGTGATGGTATTCGTCGACGACGCCCCAGGACTTCTCCTCCTCTCCGGCGGGAAGCGGTGAGACGCGCCGAACGCGAAAACGGCCGCCCCGCCGCTTCCAGAGCGCGAGGCCGCCGAGCGCGACCGCGATGCCCTTGACGTCCGCCTCGTAGGGTCCGACGACCAGCACCACCGGCGGTTCGGCCGGCGGTCGCTCCGGCCCGGGCTGAAAGCCGTCGGTCTCGAACGCCTGACCGACGTCGATCGCGCGCCCGAACCCTTTTTCCTCGAGGCGGCACGCGAGCGTCCGCGATACCGTCAGCTTCACGGTCGGCGCGCGGTAGGCGTCTTCGATGGCGCGACGCGACGCCGCGTAGAAGCTGAAATCTCCCTCGTATCCCTGGCAGAGGTGAAAGACCGGTCCCTTCGCTCCGTCGAGAGCGGGAGCGACGGTGGTCCAGAACGTCGCGACGCGGACGTCGGCGCGCGGGAGCTCCTCCGAGTCGCGGAAGGTCGATCTCTCGAACTGCGCGCGCGACAGCGAAAACCAGTCGGGTCGCCCCTGCGGCGAGACGATCGCCACCCGGTGGCCGCGCCGCGCGAGCTCCTCCGCCTGGAGAAACACGACCTTCGCGCCTCCGGAGAGCTCCGTCGATTCGAGGAGGTACACGATGCGCATCGTCACTCCGCGCGCGCGACGGCGATCCACTGATACGTCGCCAGGGAAACCTCGTTGAGTTCGGGAAACCCACGCGCCCGCTC
>DASUAD010000374.1:0-2500 GCA_035763965.1 Thermoanaerobaculia bacterium
GCCGCGAGCAGATTGCCGCCGTCGGGAAACGCCATCCGGCCATGCCCGGCGTCGCGATCGCGAACTTCGCAGCGCACTTCGTCGAGGTCGAGGTCGACGCCGATACCGGCCAGGTCCGCGTCGTCCGCGCCGTCTGCGCGCACGAGTGCGGGCGGTGGATCAACCCGCTGCTCGTGGAGAGCCAGATCCAGGGCGGCTTGGTCCAGGGCATGGGGATGGCGCTCTTCGAGGAGCGCAGCATGGACCCGCGCAACGGCATGATGCTGAACGACAACATGCTGTCGTACTTCGTGCCGACGGCGCTGGACGCGCCGGAGGAGCACGTCGCGATCGACGCGGGGTCGCCCGACCCGAGCAACACGATCAACGCGAAGGGAATCGGGGAACCGCCGCTCGTCGCCGCGGGAGGCGCGATTGCGAACGCCGTCTACAACGCGATCGGCGCGCGCGTGCGCGCCTACCCGATCACTCCCGACAAGGTCCTGGACGCTCTTGGATCCGTTCGAGCTGATTGACGCGCGATCCGCGGAAGAGGCGGTCGGCCTCCTCGCGAGGTACGGAGGACGCGCGCAGCTCTTCGCCTCGGGCGCGGACATCCTCTCCATGCTGAAAGACCGCATCCGCGGTCCGTCAATGAAGCCGCCGAACGTGCTCGTCAACCTGGGACGCGTGAAGGGCCTCGATCGAATCGAGATCTCGGCGGGCCGGCTCCGGATCGGCGCGATGACCCGCCTCGCCGATGTGATCGAGCATTCGATCGTCCGACGCGAGTTGCCGCTCCTGGCCGAGGCGGCCGAGCGGATCGCTTCGCCGCAGCTTCGCAACACGAGCACGGTCGGGGGAAACCTGTGTCAGAGGCCGCGCTGCTGGTACTTCCGCAATCCCGACATCGAGTGCCTGAAGAAGGGGGGAAGCATCTGCTGGGCGGTCGAGGGGGAGAACCGGTGGTATCACGCGATCGTGGAGGGGGGACCATGTCACATCGTCCATCCCTCCGACCTCGCGCCGGCTTTCGTCACGATGGAAGCGAGCCTGATGCTCCTCGGCCCGCATGGTCGTCGCGAGATCCCGATCGAGCGCTTCTTCGTCACGACGGCGCACTCGCTCGTCCAGGAAAACGTGCTCGAGGACGGCGAAATGATCGTCAGTGTTTCCGTGCCCCGCCCGCTGCGAGCATTCCGGCAGGCGTTCGAGAAGGCGACCGTGCGCAGGTCCGACGAATTCGCGCTGGTGTCTGTGGCGGTCGCAGCGGTCCTCGACGGCGAGACTTGTCGCGAGTGCCGGATCACGTACGGCGGCGTGTCGCCGCGGCCCTATCGGGCGCGAAAGGCCGAGGCCGCGCTGCACGGAAAGACGATCTCCGACGAAACCGTGACCGCCGCCGCGAACGCGGAATTCCGGAATGCCGTCCCGATGTCCGGGAACGGCTACAAGATCCCTCTCGCTGCAGGCGTCCTGCGTCGCGCGTTCCGAAGGATCACGGAGTCGCCGACCGGACCTCCGGTGTGACGCCCCTCGGACGGAATCCCGGATCGCGCAGCGCGATCTGACCCTGCCGCGACAGGTCGATCGATTCGGCGAGGATCCGTGCGGCCTCCTGCGGGGCGTGGAATCCCATCGAGTTTTCCGCCTCGATGAAGTCGAGCCGAAACTGCGCGTGCCGCTGGAGGTCCCGCGCCGTGGCGAGCTCCGCGTCCGACTTTCCCTGCTCCCGCGCCTTCTTCAGGTCGCCGATCAGGCCGACGAGCGCCTCCATCGCCTGATCGCGCAGGTTGAAAGTCCGCTCCTGGATGGTCCGGGCCCGGGCCGAGAGCTCCGACTCCGGCCACCTGTGGCACGTCTGGCACGCCCTCGCGACGTTCAGAAGCGGGCTCCGGACGTGGTGGTCGCTGACCTTGAGCGCCCCCTCGCGCCTGTACGGCATGTGGCAGTCCGCGCAGGCGACCCCGGAGCGGGCATGGATCCCCTGGTTCCACATCTCGAACTCGGGATGCTGCGCCTTGAGAACTCCGGCCCCCGTCTCGGCATGCTTCCAGTCGTCGAACTTCTCGCGATCGTAGTACTCGAGGATCTGCTCGACCCGGAGCCCATTTTGCCAGGGGAAGGTGAGCCGCTTCTCGGCTCCGCGAAAGTAATACTCGACGTGACACTGCCCGCAGACGTACGAGCGCATCTCCTGGCGCGTTGCGTCGCGGTTGACGTCGAAGTCCTGGACGCCCTGCGACGCCTTGAGCGCCCGCATCCCCTCGATGAATGCGGGCCGCGTCACGCGCAGCTGCATCGTCTTCGGGTCGTGGCAGTCGATGCATGCGACCGGATGGGTGACGAGGCGCCTCGCATCCGCGTACGACATCGAGTTCAGCTTCGTGAAGCCCGCGGAGAGGTCGTCGGCGCCGAGCTTCTTGTACGCGACGTAGACCGAGGCATGGCAGTTCAGGCACGCGCCCGGCTGCGCCTTCACTCGCTGGCGCTCGGTGAAGGTCTGGTCCTCGAGCATGTA
>DASUAD010000375.1:0-2032 GCA_035763965.1 Thermoanaerobaculia bacterium
CCCACGCGAGCCACGCGAGAACCGCGTGCAGGTCGATCCACAGACTCCGCTCAGAGATGGTGAGCGGCGTGATCTCCGTGCGGAGCAGGAATGTGTGAAGGAGCGTGAGGCTGGCCACGAGTGCGGGTCCGCGCAGATACCGGCTCCCCGCGTCTCTGGAGAGTGCGAGGGCGAAGATGAGCAGGCTGAGCGTCTCGGCGAGGTCCATCTCGAACGTGCCGAATACGGGGGGATGCCCGGAACGCGCCCATCGGACGAGGAGCGCTCCCGCGAGCGTCGCGCTCGAGGCCCAGGTCGCGAGACGCGTTGCAACTCTCGCGCGTGCCGCGAAGACTGCCACGCCCGCGAGCACGGCGATCAGGATGATCGGAAGCAGGCGGTCAGCGGGCATCGCTCATCCAGCGCGCCAGAAGACGGGTGGCCCGGTCGCCCGCGAAGGGATCATCCCTCACGATCACTCGCGCCCCCGACCCTTCGGAGAGGACGAAGATGCGACTTGCCGGAAAGGTGATCCGGGCAATCGAGCCGCCCGCCGCGATCAGAAGGGCAACCCAGAGGATCGGGTAGCCGAGGTCGCGGTGGACGACGATCTCGCCTCCGTTTCTTATTTCAGGCACTGAGATCCGGTAGCCGTCGAAGGAAAGAGGCTCCCCGACGCGAAGCCATCCATGCGTGACGAGGCGCTTGCCCACCGTCACGGCAATGTGAAACAGGGGACGCTTCAGGTCGTGTCCCTTGTTGACGGGCCGGCTATCGGGACCGCCCGAGTCGGGATAGAGCCTGACCCAGAACCGGTGCGGCAGTCCCGGGATCGCGAAGGAATCCTCCGTTCCCGGCGGGAAAAGCCAGAGACTGACGTCGGCGGATTCCAGGATCTCGCCGCCGTGATCTCGGACCTCGATGGCAGGCGTGTAGTTGAAGCCGCGCAGCGACACTCGCGCCCCGTCGACCCACACAGGCTGGGGGAGCCGCACCCAGCGTGTGCCCGCCGACGGCTCCCGCAGGGTGAGGAGAGCGCGCAGATCGGTGAAGAAGAGCCGGTCGCCCCAGAACTCCGCCTCCACCTTCTCGACGTCGAACGAGAGCGTCGGGGCGCGTGACGAGAAACCGTCCGCCGGCTCGACCCTGGTGTACTCGGGGCGGGTCCCGTGGAACGGATGACCTTCCACGATCCACGCTTCGCCAGTGAAGCGTGTGGTGCGGCTCACGAAGAAGGCGATGGGAATCAGGAGCAACGCAGTGTGGAATGCGAAGGTGCCGACGGATGACCAGCGATTGCGGACGAGCGCGGCGGCTCCGCCCGGCAGCGATTTCGAACGGAAGCCCTGGCTCTTGGCGGCCGCGAGGACGACGAACGGCGTTACGCGAAGGAGGAGACCCGGGTCGTTTCCGGGTACCTCGAGCGAGGTCCGTTGCACGAGAACCGGCCAGAAGATCACGAGGCAGCAGAGGAGGTGGATTCCGGCAGCAACGTACAGAATCGCGAACGGAGGCAGCCTGGAAATGTTCTCCACGACCGCCGCCGGTACACGAGCGCCCCAGATCGCGAGGAAGACGAGGAAGACCGCATAAGCGAAGAGGAGGTATGCGGTGAGTCCCCGGGCCGCCAGGCGGCTAAGGGCGCGTCTCACTCACCGGCTCCGGCATCAGGGGCGTCATCTGGTTGACGCGAAAGACGTCTCCATCGCGCCCGAGTCTGTACCGGAAGCGAAGCCGGCTCCGAGCTCCCCCGGGCACCACCCATGTCTCGTCCGTCGAAACCTCCCAGCCTTCTGGCGGCCGGGACTCGATCCGGAGGACCTCGAGCCGGCGGAGCGTCAGCCCGGCGGAAGCCGCGCGGGTGACCGGGTGCGAAAGCTCGCTCGCGATCTCCTCCCGGACGAGCGGCGAGAGCGGGAGCGCCTCGAGCGGAGCGACGCGGCCGATGCGGTACGCCTCCTCGAGCGCTGCGACGAATTCGAGCACTGCACGCTCCGCGGGCACGTCGGCCTCGACCTGCGCGCGCGCCGGGCCGGCTGACGCCCGTGGCGCG
>DASUAD010000376.1:0-3068 GCA_035763965.1 Thermoanaerobaculia bacterium
CGTCACGGTGCACGAGTTCGGGCACCAGTACTTCTACGGACTGATCGCGTCGAACGAGTTCGAGGAGCCGTGGCTGGACGAAGGGTTCAACTCGTACATGGAGGACCGCGTCGTCGCGGCCGCCTACGGCGACAACCATCCGGTTCTTTCGGTCTTCGGGTGGCGCGTGCCCATCAACGTTCCCATGAAGCTCCCGCTCGACGAGAACCGCCGATACTTCCCGGTCGCGACGTGGGACGTCCTCGCCTCGCCCGCATGGAAGTTCCGCACCCGGACGAGCTACGCGGCGCACGTCTACTCGAAGACCGACCTCGTGATGTCCACGCTGGAGCGGCTGATCGGTACGCCCGCGATGAACCGTGCGCTGCGGCTCTACGCGGACCGGTGGCGGTTCAAGCATCCGACGACCGCCGACTGGCTCGCGGCGGTCAACGATGCGACCGGCCGGGACTGGCGCTGGTTCTTCGACCGGACGTTCGGTTCGTCGGGGGCCGTCGATTACGCCGTCGAGGAGGCGACGTCGGAGAAGCCGCAGCCGCCGAAGGGTCTCTTCGAGTCGGACGGGCGCCTCGAGGAGAGGCCGCCCCGGGGCCCCTCTCAGACCCGCGGGTGGAACAGCTCCGTGGCGGTCTCGCGCCGCGGGGACGTCGCGATGCCCGTCGAAGTCGTTCTGCGCTTCGACGGCGGCCGCACATACCGGTCAAGGTGGGACGGCGAGGGCCGCTGGAAGAAGTTCCGGGTCGCGAACGGACCGAGACTCCTCGAGGCGATCGTGGACCCGGACGAGAAGATCCTCCTCGACGTCGACCGCACGAACAACGGTCGGCTCGTCACGCCCGACCGGCGCGCCGCTTCGCGCTGGACGGCGCGGGCGATCTTCTGGATGCAGAACCTGATCGATTTCCTGACGCTCGCATGGTGACCAGCCGTCCGTCGGCCGCCGGATGCTTCGCGCGCGGATTGAAGCTGTCTCTCTCGAAGCCCTACCTCGCTGCGTCGCTGTGGCTCATCCAGCTCGTGCTCGCGTCCGTGCTGGTGCTGCCGGTCTCGAACTCCCTTCACTCGCTTCTCGACACCTCCTCGAGCGGCTCGCGCATGGTCGCCGACCCCGACTACGGCTGGTGGGAGACGGTCCGCCGCACGCACCCGGAGTTCCTCGGGAAGCTGCCGGAAGCGGTCCAGAGCGCCTTGAGCGTCGAGGGGGTGAGGTCGGGCGCGCTCGCCGGCCTCGCGGGCGTCGGCGCGACCGGAATCTCACTGGCGCTCCTCGGCATCGTGCTGCACGCATTCGCCCTCGGCGGCACCTTCGGCGCTCTTCGCGAGCCACAGGCCTCGCTCGTCGTCTTCGGACGGGAGGGCATGCGGAGGCTTCCGGCGTTCCTCGCGTTCACGCTCGCGGCGCTCGCGGCGGTCCTCGCGGCTTATCGCTGGATTTATCTGGCGACCGGGGAAGCGTGGCGCGATCGGATGAACGACTTCGGCACCGAGGGGCAGGCGCTCCTGCTCACGGCGGCGCGACTCGCCGTCTTTCTCATCGTCGTCGTTGCGATCAAACTCCTCGCCGACTCGGTCCGCGCGACGTGGGTCGCCCGTCCCGATCTGCCCGCGGTGTCCCGGCTCTTCGCGGGCATCGCCGCGTCGTTCTCGCGACCGGCGCGGCTTTTCGGAGTCCTCTTTCTGTACGTGCTCTGCGGCGGAGCGCTCTACGCGATCTGGATCGTCCTCGACCCGTCGGCGGGAGGAGAGGCGCGCTTTGCGCTCGTGCCTCTCATCCTGACGCAACAGGTGTTCGTCTTTCTGCGATCGCTGTTCCGGGTCGGGTACTACGCGGGCATCTCCGAGGCCCTGACCCGACTCCCCTCGCCCGAGTACTCCTACGGATCCGCACCGGCCGCCGGTCTTCCGACCTCAATGGACCGCGGCTTCGACGAAACCCCGCTGGAGGGGCCGCCCGGCGCGGTCTAGCGTCACGCGATAGACGAACGGCTGCCTCCGGAAACGCACTCCTCCACCGCGAGGCTCCCGCTGCCACGGGCCCGTGAACCACGGCAGGAATCGCAGATCCTGGAATGAGACCGTCGTCGAGCCGTCCGGCTCCCCCTTGACCGTCGCGAGCGGGAAGCGCGCGAAGTCGAGGTACGTGCGGACCTCCGGCAGCTTCTCCGCCGCCAGGAGCGCCGGAGAGGGTGGAGCCTTCTGGTATCGCTGGATCTGGGCGCGCGCGGGCGGCGGGTAGAAAGCCCGCAGGCTCGAGAGGACCTCGGAGAGCCGGGCCGGGGGGCGCGGCGAGGGGTCGCCCTTCGCGAACGGGCCGATGTCGAAGAACGCCACGTGGATCTCGTTCGGCCGCTCCGTCAAGCCCAGCCACCGGAAAGGCGAGAGGAACTGCGGCAGCACCGCGATCTTCGCTCCGGGAGGAGGTGCATCGATCCTCCTCCAGATCGAGAGGGCCCGGGCGTGCAGGATCGCGCAGAAGCCGACGTACGCGACGAGAAGAACCGAGCCGAGCGACGCGAGGAAACGCCCCCTCGGCCGGAAGATGGTCGTGAGAAGGAGCGCGACGGAGACGATCCCGGTGAAGAACGGATCGAGGATGAAGACCCAGTCGAGCGCGAAGCGGTGTCGCGAGAACGGGATGAAGAACATGATCCCGAACGAGGTGATCCAGTCGAAGGCGATGTGGGTCGCGATCCCGACCGCGGCAAAGAGAGTGAGCACCGAGAGTCTCGCGTGGCGGGCGTACCGGTAGATGAGCTTCGCGAGCGCGGCCAGCGCGATCGCGAATACCGGGAGGAGCACAAACGTGTGCGTCCACCCGCGGTGGCCCCGCAGATAGTCGATCCGGGTGTTCAGAAAGAACAGGTCCGCGTCCGGCAGCATCGCGCCGATGAGGCCGAGGACGAGGGCCGCGCGTGCCGTCGGACGGTCGGTCAGCATCCGCGAGAAGACCGAGCCCGCGATTCCGTGGCTCACGGTGTCCATGCGGCGTGAGAAGCTATCAGCAACCTCGACCAGTCGTGAGTCCGCAGTCTCTCGAAGGCAAAGTCGCGCTCGTGACCGGAGCTTCC
>DASUAD010000377.1:0-3649 GCA_035763965.1 Thermoanaerobaculia bacterium
GGTCCAGCCGGTCTGGTGGCTCGCGCCCACACCGCGGCCCGTCTCCCCGTGGAAGTACTCGTGAAAGAGGAGGAGGTCTTTCCAGTGGGGATCCTTCGTATAGCGCGGATCGTCTCCATGGCACGGCCGGCGGCCGTTCGCATCCGGCAGAAACGTGCCGGTGAGCCGGCGCGCGAGCTCGACGGCAACCTCACCGAGGTTCGCGCGGCGGCCCGAGCCCCTTGGCAGCTCGACCTGGAGCTCGTCACCGTAGTAGTGGTGATACCGCTCCAGCGCTTCGATGAGCAGGTAGTTCATCGGGAACCAGACCGGTCCTCGCCAGTTTGAGTTTCCCCCGAACTGCCCGGAGGAGGACTCACCCGGATCGTACGACACGCGGTGCTCCTGGCCGTTGATCGAGAACTTGAACGGTCGCTCGGCGTAAACGCGCGAGAGCGCCCGGAGGCCGTGCGGCGACAGGAACTCGTTCTCGTCGAGCACGTACTGGAGCACCCGCTCGAGCCGCTGGCGGGACGGAATCGCGAGGAGCCGATGTCCTTGCTCGTCTCCCTCCCGTCCTTCCATGTACGAAATGTGCCGCGCGAGGTCCTTGCGGTTCTCGAGGAACCACTGCATCCGTTTGCGGAAGCCGGGGAGCTTCGCGATGACGGATTCCTCGAGGACTTCGACCGCGAACAGCGGGACGATGCCGACCATCGATCGCAGCTTCAGCGGGAAGTGGCGGCCGTCGACGTGGAGGTGGTCGTAGTAGAAGCCGTCTTCCTCGTCCCACAGTCCCATGCCCCCCAGGGTGTTGATCGAGTCGGTGATCGCGACGAAGTGCTCGAAGAACTTCGACGCGACGTCCTCGTACGCGGGGTCGCCGCTCGCGAGCTCGAGCGCCATCGAGAGCATCGTCAGGCAGTAGAACGCCATCCACGCCGTGCCGGCGGCCTGCTCGAGATAACCGCCGGTCGGGAGCTGGCTGGACCGGTCGAAAACGCCGATGTTGTCCAGGCCGAGAAAGCCGCCGGCGAAGAGGTTCCTCCCTTCCGGGTCCTTCCGGTTGACCCACCAGGTGAAGTTCAAGAGGAGCTTCTGGAAGACGCGGGCGAGAAAGACGCGGTCGCGGCCGCCTTTCGGGCCGGTCATCTTGTAGGTCCGCCACGCCGCCCACGCGTGGACCGGCGGGTTCACGTCTCCGAACGCGAACTCGTAGGCCGGGATCTGACCGTTGGGATGCATGTACCACTCGCGCAGCAGGAGGATCAGCTGCTCTTTGGTGAAATCGGGGTCGAGACGGGCGAAGGGAATCATGTGGAACGCGAGGTCCCAGGCCGCGTACCACGGGTACTCCCATTTGTCGGGCATCGAGATGACGTCCCGGTTGTAGAGATGCTCCCAGGCGCTGTTGCGGCCGTTCTTCCGGCGTTCCGGAGGGGGCGGCTGGGACGGATCTCCTTCCAGCCAGTCCTTCACCGCGAAGTGGTAGAACTGTTTCGTCCAGAGAAGCCCGCCATACGCCTGGCGTCCGACGTTCGCCTCCTCCTCCGTCATCCCCGCCGGGATCATCGCGTCGTAAAAGCTCTTCGTCTCGCGGTGCCGGTCGGCGAAAACCCGGTCGAAGTCGTCGAAAGCGTCGCCGGGTGCCTCCTCTTCCGAGGAAAGGCGCAGCCGCACCGTCACTTCGCCACGCGCCGGGACGTCCAGCACATAGTGCACGGCCGCTTTCGTTCCGATCTCTTCGGGGTTCACGGCTTCCTTTCGTCCGTGCACCACGAGCTCGTGGAACGCGTCCTTGACCCAGGGCTGCGGGTTCGGGGAGCCGAAGAGACGTTCGGCGTTGGTCTCGTTGTCGGTGAAGAGGATCGTGGGCTCGACCGGCGAGCTCTCCGCTTCGAGGCGGAACCTGCCCAGCCCGGCGTGCTCCGCGAGAAGGGCTCCGCCCGCTTCCCGCGAGATCCTGGGTTTCGGCCAGTACCCCTCTCCGGTCCGGCCCCAGGACCAGGTGTTGCGGAACCACAGTGTCGGGAGGATGTGAAGAGGAGCGGCGTCGGGCCCGCGGTTCGCCGCGGTGATCCGGATCAGGACGTCGTTCGGAGAAGCTTTCGCGTACTCGACGAACACGTCGAAGTACCGATCCCGGTCGAAGACACCGGTGTCGACGAGCTCGAACTCCGGGTCGAGCTTCCCGCGCCGCCGGTTCTCTTCGACGAGCCCGGCATAGGGATACTCCGCCTGGGGGTACTTGTAGAGCGCCTTCATGTAGGAGTGCGTGGGCGCCGATTCGAGGTAGTAGTAGCACTCCTTCACGTCTTCGCCGTGATTGCCCTCCGGTCCGGTGAGCCCGAACAGGCGTTCCTTCAGGATCGGGTCGCGGCCGTTCCACAAAGCGAGCGCGAAGCACAGGCGACCTTCGCGGTCCGTGATTCCGAGAAGTCCATCCTCACCCCACCGGTACGCGCGGCTGCGGGCGTGATCGTGCGGGAAATACTCCCAGCAGTTTCCGTGCTCGGAGTAGTCCTCGCGCACCGTGCCCCACTGGCGCTCGGAGAGGTAGGGACCCCAGCGCTTCCAGTTCTTCTCCCGGCTGGCGTCTTCCTCGAGTCTCCGCTTCTCCCCGTCCGGCTTCGTTCTCATGCTCCGCGACCTCACAGAGGACTTCGATCGGGCCTTTCCGTTCGTTTCGGCGCTCGAGGGAGGTGAGTCGGCTCAGTCCCGGGCCGGCACCTCGACGGTCAGCCGGCATCGGGGGCACGTGTGGAACTCCTCGAGCGGGCCGCCCAGGTCGGGATCCATCACACCGGGGTCGGCAAGGGCGCGCGCGTAATCGACCTTCTCCGCATGGAAGTTCATGTCCCCGCCGCACCGGGGGCACTTCATCCTTTCTCTCCGGGCGGCCATTCGTATCGCTCCTACGCGATCGCCACGTTCTCGCGCCCGTAGCGGAGCACCTTCGCCATCCAGACGAGCTCGTTGAAGAACTTCTCGAGACGCCGGACATACGCCGGCTCGGTGAGCGCGCCGGTCTTCGGATCGAAGGCCTTCTGCACGTTCGAGAAGTTGCCGTCCCAGAAGATCGTCACGAGCCCGAGCTCGCGCATCACCGGCAGCATGTTCTGGATGACGCGCGTCCCGCCCCAGGGACCGGCGGAGACGCCGACGATCCCGACGGCCTTGTGGATGTACTCCTTCAGGTTCGAGTCGAGGACGTGCTTCAACGATCCGGGGTAACCGTGGTTGTACTCCGGCGTCACGATCACGAGTGCGTCCGCGCGCATCATCGCGGCCGAGAAGACCGGGTCCTTGATCTGCTCGCCGGCGTCGTTCGTGGGGAAGTTCATCTTTCGGACGTCGAAGAGCTCGGTTTCGACGCCGGGGAGCTGTGAGACTCGTGAGACGACGAAGTTCGCGACGTGCTCGCTCATCCTCCCCTGGCGCGGAGTGCCGAGGATGACGGGAATGAAGAGCAACCTGTCCACTAGGCGAAAGCTCCCCGAAAACGCGGTTCGAGCAGACCCCGGAGCGCCTGACGCGCGCGGTGAAGGCGGATCTTCACCGCGTTCTCCGTGACACCGAGAAGTCGCGCGGCCTCCTCGGTCGTCAGCTCCTCGATGTCGCGCAGCAGGAGCACCGACCGATAGGTCTCCGGCAGTCGGTCGATCGAGCG
>DASUAD010000378.1:0-2074 GCA_035763965.1 Thermoanaerobaculia bacterium
CCAGCTTCGTCCGGCGAAGCCCGGTGTCCGGCGGATGTGGTCGACGCTCGACGTCCAGGCGGCGTGGTCTCGTTCGTTGTGCTCCGGCCCGAGCGGCTCGAGCACGAACGACCGCGTCTCGAACCGGAGAGGCACCTCGAAGTCGTCCGGGACGAGCGCCACGGCTGCCCGTGAGTCTAGATTGGCGCCGTGGGCGTGAACCAGCTCGCCGTCCGTGCGACGAACCATTGCCTCACGGGCTGTGGGATCGGCGAGGTGCTCGGGATGGTGCTCGCGACCTGGTGGGGATGGGGGGACGCGGCCTCGATCGCGCTCGCCGTCGCGCTCGCCTTCTTCTTCGGCTACCTGCTGACGATGATCCCTCTCCTTCGTGCCGGAACCGCCCTCGGAGCCGCGATCGGGATCGCGCTCGTCGCCGACACGCTCTCGATCGCGACGATGGAGATCGTCGACAACGCGATCCTGTTGCTCTGGCCCGGAGCGATGGACGCCTACCTCGACGACGCGCTCTTCTGGATCTCGCTCGCGATCGCGCTCGCGGTCGCGTGGGGTCCGACCTTCCTCGTCAATCGGGCGCTGATTCGGCGCGGGAAGGGCCACGCACGCGCCCACGGCGCGCACGTGCACTGAGCGATCCTCCGTAAGCGCGCCGGCCGAAGTGGGGTCGAGTGGCACCTCGGCGCACGCGATCACGAAGAGCTCGAGGTACCGCTCCATGCCGATGATGAGCACTCGGCCGATCGACCGAGCGGCGCGGGTTCGTTCGTGTCAGCGGATTCCGGTCTTGCGCACGGGTTCCGGTATCGGCGTCAGGATCGGCTCGACCTGGTCCCGCAGGTGCTCGAACGCAGGCGGGAGAATGAGGTTCTCGCCGAGGTGCTCGGGATCCTCGTCCACCGAGAAGCCGGGCCCGAGGGTCGCGATCTCGAAGAGGACGCCGCTCGGCTCGCGGAAGTAGATCGAGCGGAACCAGAAGCGATCGATGATCGGGGACGGGCGCATTCCGGCGGCCGCGACCCGCTCGTACCATGCTGCATGGTCCTCGATCGTCGACGACCAGGCGACGTGGTGGACCGTTCCCGCCCCGCCGAGACCCCGGTCGGCCGGGGGCTCGTCGTAGACGTAGAGGCCGCCACGGGTCCGCCCGCGTGCCTCCCAGGCTTCACCGGCGGCGGCGAAGCCGAGAACGTCGGCGAGGAGCTCGCGGCTCGCCTGGGGGTCCGCCGCGAACACTCGGACGCCGTCGAATCCCTGCAGAGCCAGCTCGGCCGGGATCTCGGGGTGCTCCGCGATGAGGGGCACGTCCTCGACGCTCGAGACGGCGAGGTGGTGCCGCAGCCCTTCCGGGTCCTCGAAGGCGACCCCGGTTCCGTCCCGCGCGAGCATTCCGGTCTCCGGCTCCAATCGCTCGAGCCAGAAGTCGAGCGCGTTCTGTGAGCCGACGCGCCAGCGCACCGTGTGCACCATTCCCGCTCCGGCTCGCCCGCGGCGAACGCCCGGGTACTCGAAGAACGTGATGTCGCTGCCCGGAGTCCCCGCCTCGTCCGCGTAGAAGAGGTGGTACACAGTGGGGTCGTCCTGGTTCACCGTCTTCTTCACGAGACGGAGGCCGAGGACGCGCGTGTAGAAGTCGACGTTCCGCGGAGCGTCCGCGGTGATGCACGTCACGTGGTGGATGCCGTCGAGCCGCATCGCTGCGCAGCCTAGCGAGAGTCCAGTGTCTGACTCGGTCAGGCAGCGGTAGAGCGCCTACCGTTAGTGTCTCGGCCGTGAAGATCGGGATCGTCGTCCCGTTCTCCTGGTCGTTCTGGGGTGCGGTCGTCGAGCATGCGGAGGCGCAGGCAGCGGCACTCGAGGAGCTCGGCCACGAGGTGCGCCTGATCATGGGCAACGATCCCCCGGGGCAGTTCACGCGTGCCCTGCACCCTCGCGTCGGGCGTCACGGAAACCCACCGCCGAACGTGATCCCGGTTGGGCGCTCGGTGATCGTTCCGGCGAACGGCTCGCTTCCGAACATCGTGCTGTCGCCCCGCGCCTACTTCCGGATCCGGCAAGCGCTCGAACGCGAGCGGTT
>DASUAD010000379.1:0-2053 GCA_035763965.1 Thermoanaerobaculia bacterium
CGGCCGGGCGGCGCGATCGTGTACACGCGGGCGGCGTTCGGCGATTTTGCCGGCTTCGAGGTCGGCTGGATGACGTGGATCGCGCGCATTTCGTCCATCGCCGGTCTCTCGGTCTTTTTCGCGCGCGCGGTCGGGTATCTCTGGCCGGCCGCGCGAAGCGGTTTCGGGCAGTGGGCGACCATCGTTCTCCCGCTTCTTGCGCTGACGTGGATCAACGTCATCGGAGTGAAGTCGGGCGCGCGCACGGCGGTCGTTCTCGCCTGGGGAAAAGTGCTGCCTCTGGTTCTTTTCGTCGCCGTGGGTCTCTTCTTCGTCGACTGGGGACGGGTCTTCCCGGTGCCGCTCCCGGAGCGCGAGAATTTCATGAAAGCCGCGCTGCTCGTCCTCTTCGCCTACGCGGGCTTCGAGAACACGCCGGCGCCCGCGGGCGAATTCCTGAATCCCAAGCGAGACGTACCGTTCGCCTTGATCATGACGATCTGGATCGTCACGGCGATCTACACGACCGTGCAGCTCGTCGCGATCGGAACGGTCGCCAGCCTCGGAGCGTCGCAGACCCCACTCGCCGACGCGGCAGCGATGATGATGGGACCGGTCGGCGGATTCCTCCTCACGCTCGGAGCGGTGCTGTCCGTCCTCGGGACGAACAACAACACCGTTCTTGCCGGACCGCGGTACCTCTATGCGCTCGCCGAGATGGGAAAGCTGCCGGCGGTGTTCGCGAAGGTCCATCCACGGTACCGCACGCCGCACGTCGCGATCATCACGCAGACGGCGGTCGCGCTCGCCCTGATGCTCACGGGGACCGCAGAGGAGCTCGCGGTGCTCTCCGCGATCGCGCGGCTCGCGACCTACATCGGCACCGCGGCCGCCGTTCCGGTTCTGCGGCGAAAGCTTCCGGCGACGCCACGAACGATCCGCCTGCCCGGCGGCCCGCTCATCCCGATCGCCGCGCTCGCCATCTGCCTGTTGTTCCTCTCCGCCGCCGAGAAGAAGAACTGGATCGCGGGAGGGATCGCTCTCGCGGTCGGGGCCCTGATCTACGCCGTACCCCGGCAACGGGGGCCCGCGCCCGTCTGAGGGCACCGGGGCATCGCTTGCCCCCCCCGTTTGCCTGTGGTTAAGTGGGCGCCCTCTTTTCCAGCGACCCTTCGAACATGAGCGACAAGACCATCGGCGCCGAGTTGATTGCCGCGCTCGAGATCGCCTTGCTCGAGCGGGAGCCCGGCGGTCGGCTGCGCGTCCTCGGGACTCCTCCGGCCTGGTTCGTCCGACTCTGCCCCCGCGAATCGGTCTCGTTCCCTTTTCTCGACAATTTCCTGATCGACGCCGAGAGTTTCTGGACGGACGCGGGAGGGGGCCGGTTGAGGTCCGGAATCTGGACGGAAGCCGATCCGCTCGGACACGAGACGAATCTCGAGGCGTCCGCGGTCTGCGTCGGGCCGCGGAAGATCCTGTTGATCGAGAACCAGACGCTCGTTCACGACGAGAAACAGGCGACCCTTCAGAAAGCCCGGACGGCGAAATTGCGCGAGCGCGAGCGCCGGCGCACCGAGAAGGGAAGACCCCCATGAGAGGTCGCGCGACCGAGAATTCGAACCGAACGGGATCCAGGGGAAAAAGGAAGGGGAGACCGATGAGCACGCCGGAAGAAGGGAAGCGAAGCGCAGCCACACAGGAGGCGAGGGGAGGAAACGGACCGGCGACGCGCAAGGGGGCTGCCACCTCCGAGGTCGGCGGCGCGAATCTCGAGAAGATCCGGGACATCCTTTTCGGCGCGCAGGTTCACGACTTCGAGAAGAGGTTTGCGCGGCTCGAGGAGCGGCTCTTGAAGGAAACGAGCGACGCGCGCGCCGAGACGAAGAAACGCTTCGAAACGCTCGAGAACTTCATCAAGAAGGAGATCGAGTCCCTCGGCGACCGGCTGAAAGCCGAGCACGAGGAGAGGTCCGAATCGGCCAAGGAAATCTCGAAGGAGCTTCGCGACACTTCCCGAACCCTCGACAAGAGAATCGCGCAGCTGGACGAAGTGACGACGAAGAGCCAGCGGGAG
>DASUAD010000380.1:0-3226 GCA_035763965.1 Thermoanaerobaculia bacterium
GTTCCGGTCACGCTCACGACCTTCTACGAGTACCGTCGTAAGAGGCGCGTCGTCTGTCCGGAGACGGGTCGTCACGCCGAGATCGGCGTCGACGCGGGGAAGGCGACGCGCGGCGCGGCGTTCGGCCTCCGGACCCTCCAGATCGAAGATTGTTCGCTCTGGCCGGACCGGAAGGGATGCCACGAGGGCTGTCTCAGGCCCCCGTCACCCGCCGAAGCTCAGGCCTGAGCTCCGGCTCGAACCTCATCGTTTCGGACCATCCGCGACGTCCCGGTTGGCGGGCGGCGCTCCGTGCCGATGGAGGTGGAGCTTCTCCGCGAGCGCCTTTCGACGGCGGATCATGGCCAGACGTTTCTGTCGCCCCCTGTCGCGCCAGCGCTTGTAGGCGTGCGCGAGCTTGGGATGCTGGTGGAGGAACTTGCGCAGCCTTCGTCGGATCGTGGGAGACACGAGAGAGAGGAACAGAAGTCCCATCGCGAAGAAGAGGAACTGCGGCATGACCGGGATGAGGAGCCCGACTCCGCCGAGGAGGAAGAAGAAAATCGCGAGCGCCAGGTTCCAGGCCTTGTTGCGCCGGACCCGCGATCTGCGGTGGACGGGTCGTTCTGCGGTCGAGCTCACGGGCGCTTAACAGTAAGCGAAGCGCGTATCTGCCCGCGAGCCGCGGCCGCCGGTTCAGCGCGAACGGGGTCGGCGGACTTCGCGGTTCTCTGTCAGAAACCCGGTTCCCGAACGGCTGGCGGGACCCCGAACGTCGACGTGCTCCGGTGACGTCCCGCCGGGAGCGATCCGCAAGTCGTTCTGCACGTCGAGGACTCCGCGAACCGAGGCGGCCACGTCCTCGGCCAGCCGTTTCATCGACCGATCCTCGACGGCTCCCTCGAGGGTGACCACGCGCCGGGAGACGCGCACCGTGATCTCGATTGCGTCGATCTCGCCGTGCTCGGTGAGCCGCTCGCTGACCTCTTCCCGGAGGCGCTCGTCCGAGCGGGCGTAGCCCTTCGGACCTCGGCCGGTGAAACGGCCTCTCCTCGGGCGTTCGCGGACGGGCGGAAACCCCGTTCCGCCGATCGGCCCGACGTGTTCAGCCTCGAAGGCCTCCGGCTCGCGGACGGCGTAGGGATCGATGAACTCCCGGTGATAGCCCTTGCCCGCGTAGAAGACGTAGCCGGGGCTCGTCCACTGGTCGTACGGGCCACTGAAGACTTCCACGTTGTACTGGTCCGACCAGCGGCCCCGCTCGGGTTTGTCGAAGCCTCGACCGTAGTGATACTCGCGCGGCTCGTGCTCGCCGCCTTCACCCTCGTAGGTGCCGAACCGCCGGCGCTCGACGCCCCGCCGCCTGTCGTCCCGGTCCACCATGACGCCTCCGCCGTTCGACCGGGTGCAACCCCTGTGCCTCCGGCGATTCCGTAGTCTGGAAGCACCGAGTGGACCAAGCGGCCTCCGCCGGCGACGCTTGAGAAACGGGAGATCGGGCCCTTCAGTGGCGCAGAACCCCCCCGGCGGCCGTCCTGCCGAAAGCCAGCGCGATCCCGAGCTTCCCCCTTGAGAGCACCCTGTCCAGGCCTTCCACGGCTTCGTCGATCTGCTCAGCAGTCACGATGAGCGGAGGTTCGAATCGGATCACTCTCGGGTTGAAGTCGTAGTAAGACGTGAGGACGTTGTGCTTGCGCAAAAGCTCGCTCATGATCATGAGCGAGAGATTTCGCTCCATCGTCTCGCTGAAAAGCCCCGAGGTCTCCAGTTCAATTCCGAGCAATAGCCCTCGCCCGCGGATCTCCTTGATCAGCCTGTGCTTCGCCTTGAGGAGCTCCAGTTTGCTTCTCGCATAATCTCCCAGTGTCTTCGCCCGTGCAGGAATACGGTCTCTCTGCATGATCTCGATCGCCTTGAGGGCGGCCGCACACGCTCCCGGGTTCCCTGCGAATGTCGATATGGTGAGGTCGAACCTTTCACGCGAGCCAAAAGCTTTCTTCCAGATTTTCTCGCTCGTAACTGACACACTGACAGCCGTCACACCCGAGCCCAGAGACTTCGAAAGCGTCACGATGTCTGGTACTACCCCATCGTGCTCCATCGCGAACATCGTGCCGGTTCTTCCGAACCCGGTCTGGATTTCATCGAGGATCAGTAGCGCCCCGAATTCCCTGCACAGGCTTGCCGCACCTTTCAGATAAGACTTCGGCGGCACGATCGCGCCTCCCTCGCCCTGGACCGGCTCCACGATGAAGGCTGCGGTGTCCCCCCGCCGCAAGGCCCGCTCGAGTGCATGCAGATCACCGAAAGGCACCAGGTCACAGTGCTCGAGCAGCGGATCAACGGTCCTTCGAAATCTTTCGGACCCACAGACCGAGAGCGCACCGAAAGAAAGCCCGTGAAATCCGCCGACGCACGATATGAATCCTTTCCGGCCTGTGCAGGCCCGTGCCGTCTTCATTGCGTGCTCGACGGCCTCGGCCCGCCGCTACCAAATATCGTCACTGAGAGATCCCCGGGAAGGACCGAAGCCAACGTCTGTCCCAGGGCACCCATCAGCGGGTTGAAGCCTGCCAGCAGTACGGCCGGAAGCTTCTGCGCCTGACGAACGGCTTCGACGACCTCCTCCGGATTGTGGCCGAGGTTGAGCGCACCGTATCCCGCGGTGAGATCCACATACGGTCGGCCGTCGCCGTCATAGAGGTAAATCCCCTCTGCTCTGGAGAACCTCATGTCGGCACCCCCGAGCCTGAGGAGAGCCGCCAGCGGGCGGTTCACATGTCTCCCGAACAACTCCGTCGACTCATTCCGCGACAGGCTCATGGCACGACCGAGAGCCATGATCGGCGGTTTAGGCGTCATAACTTCACCTCAGGAATCTCTCCGGGGAATCATTCCTTCGCCCGGGGATGGCGGGGCGTGTTCGGATGGGACAGTTCTCGGCACGGGTGCATACGCAACATCCCATGAATCAGTCGGGAGGACTTCTGGTAGACCAGATTGTGCGAGTTCGAACCCACTGATCAGCTGGTTGCATCGACTCGACACACTCAGGGATGCGGCGTAGTTCGAGTCCGCTCCGGTGAAGCACTTCAGGACACCCTGACGGGCGCCGGCAATCTTATGATCGCGACATGGAATCGGCAGAGGATCTCCTGGCTGCGGGCGCTGCAGCCCTCGGCCGTGGAGACTGGACGGGCGCGCGCGGGCACTTCGAAGCCGCACTGGCCTGTAACGAGAGCGCCCC
>DASUAD010000381.1:0-3123 GCA_035763965.1 Thermoanaerobaculia bacterium
TACGGCTCGGCTGGGTCGACCGCGCGCACGAGCTCCTCGATTTCTTCCTGGCGAGCCGCCGGCCCGCGGCCTGGAACCAGTGGGCGGAGGTCGTCGGACGGGAAGCCCGGCGGCCGCGCTTCATCGGCGACATGCCCCACACGTGGGTCGGGTCCGACTACATCCGCTCGTTCCTCGACCTCTTCGCATATGTGCGCGAGAGCGATCGGTCGCTCGTCCTCGCGGCGGGCGTTCCGGAGGCGTGGCTCGCCGGGACTCGCGGCGTCGCGGTCCGCGGCCTGCGGACGCCGTACGGCCCGCTCGATTACGCGCTCGCGAGATCGGGCCGGGAGCTCCGGCTGGACGTGGGTGCCGGTGTCACGCCGCCGCCGGGCGGCCTCGTCTTCCGGATCCCCGGAGAGGGTGCCGTCCAACGGGTCACGATCAACGGCCGCGACGGGGCCTGCGTATCGCGCGAGTGCGTGCTCCGGACGGTGCCCGCGCGCGTGATCGTCCGCTGACCGTCTCGAACAGCACGGCCCCGTTGCTGCGAATCACCTCGCTGTAGAAGAGCGCGCTCGCCTTCGGCGTCCGTTGCTGCGTCCGGTAGTCCACGTGGACGATCCCGAAGCGCTTCGAGTAACCGTGACTCCACTCGAAGTTGTCGAGGAGCGACCAGACGAAGTATCCGCGCAGGTCGACACCGGCTTCGAGCGCGCGCTGCGCGGCCAGAAGGTGCTCGCGGAGATATCGGACCCGGAGCGTGTCCGCGACGAGGTCCTCCGAGGCGGGCGGGTCGTAGAAAGCCGCGCCGTTTTCGGTCACGTACATCGGGATGTCTCCGTAACGGCGGCGCACCCAGAGGAGCGACTCGGTCAGCCCGGCTGGATAGACCTCCCAGTGAGTCTCCGTGTGCAGACGCCGCGGCCGGCGGACCCGGGCGGCGGAGAGGTGCGGGACGTCGGGGTCGTGGCGCACGAGCCCGCGCGTGTAGTAGTTCACGCCGAGGAAATCGAGCGGAAGCGCGACTCCCGAAACGTCGGGAGACGGGCGCGGCCACGCCTCGCCGAAGATCGCGGCGAGCTCCCTCGGGTACCGCCCGCGGAAGACGGGATCCAGGTACTGTCGGTTCATGTAGACGTCGGCGCGAAGCGCCGCGGCGCGGTCCCGCGGCGACGACGACGCCGCGTGCTTCGGCTCCAGGTTGACGACGAGGCCGATCGCGTGGCGTCCCCGCGCGCGGTATTCGGCGACGGCGGCGGCGTGCGCCCGGAGAAGGTTGTGCGACGCGATGGCAGCCTCGAAAGGACTGCGGTGGCCCGGCGCGAGCACCCCGTGGAGGTAGCCGCCGTCGGTGACGACCCACGGCTCGTTCAGCGTCGCCCAGAGCGTGACGCGGTCGTCCAGGGCGCGGAACAGCGCGCCGGCGTACTCCGCGAACCATTCCGCGACGTCGGGGTTCAGCCAGCCGCCGCGGTCCTCGAGAGCGGTCGGAAGGTCCCAGTGGAAGATCGTCGCGAAAGGTCGGATCCCCTTCTCGAGAAGCGCATCGACGAGCCGCTCGTAGAAGGCGAGGCCGCGGAGATTGACCTTTCCCCGTCCGGAGGGAAGGACGCGGCTCCACGAGATGCTGAACCGGTAAGCCTTGAGGCCGAGGTCCGCCATGAGCGCGACGTCCTGTCGGAAACGCCGGTAGTGATCGCACGCGACGTCTCCCGTGTCGCCGTTCTGGACGCACCCGGGTGTGTGAGCGAATCGGTGCCAGTTGCTCGGGCCCGCGCCGTCGGCGAGCGGCGAGCCTTCGATCTGGTAAGCCGAAGTCGCCGCGCCCCACAGGAAATCCCCGGGAAAAAGCGGCCCCGACGCGGCTTTCGGAAGCAAGACTTTCGCTATCCTCGGGAAGACAAAGAAAGGAACGGGGCAATCGAGACACCGGCATGATACCGAAGCCGCCTTTTGCGCGCGACCTGTCGCCCGAGTGCGAGCTCGAGGAGTTTCGGAAGCTCCAGCCGCGGCTGAAGGAGCTGTGGAACGCGCTCTCGGCGGAAGAGGATCAACCCTACACGTCGGTCGTCGTTCCCTCTCTCACCCTCGACCAGCGCGAGCTCGAAAAGCTCGAGGGCGCGGCGTACTACGAGGAGCGCCTCCTCTTCCTTCTGATCCGGCTGCGCAACCCCCAGGCGCGCGTCGTGTACGTCACGTCGCGCCCCGTGCATCCCCTGATTCTCGAGTATTACTTCGAGCTGCTCGCCGACATCCCCGCGAGCCACGCGCGCTCGCGGCTCACGCTTCTCTGCGCCTACGACGCCTCACCGCGGTCTCTCACGGAGAAGATCCTCGAGCGCCCGCGACTCATTCAGAGAATCCGTTACGGGATCGGCGACCCGAGCCGGGCGTTTCTCTCGGTGTTCAACTCGACTCCGCTCGAGCGAAGGCTGGCGGTGCTGCTCGGGATTCCGCTGAACGGCCTCGATCCGGAGCTCCGCCGGTTCGGGACGAAATCGGGAAGCCGCCGGATTTTCCGCGAGGCCGGAGTCGCGCTGCCCGAAGGTTTCGAGGACCTTCGCTCGGAGGACGACCTCGTCGAGGCTCTCCGCGCGCTTCGCGCACGGAGGCCCGGGATCGGGAAAGCCGTCGTCAAGCTGGAAGAAGGCTTCTCCGGCGAGGGGAATGCCGTGTTCCGCTTTTCTCCCGGCGACGAC
This sequence comes from Thermoanaerobaculia bacterium, assembly GCA_035763965.1. GTDB lineage: Bacteria > Acidobacteriota > Thermoanaerobaculia > UBA5066 > Gp7-AA6 > Gp7-AA6. The sequence goes on from DASUAD010000381.1 coordinate 2,682, forward strand.
CGGTCCGCTTTGGCGGACGCGTTGGGGCGCCTCGAGTTTTCCGTTCCGAGCGAGACCCCCGAAGCGTTCCTCGGGAAGATCCGAAGCATGGGCGGCATCGTCGAGGAATTCGTCGAGGGAGGAGAGTCACGCTCGCCGAGCTGCCAGATCCGGATCGATCCGCACGGGAAAGTCATTCTCGTTTCGACGCACGACCAGCTCCTCGGCGGGCCGACGAACCAGGTCTATCTCGGGTGCCGGTTTCCCGCACAGGAGAGCTACCGCCGTCCGATCCAGGACGCCGGCCGGCGCATCGGCGAGGTGCTGGCGTCGCGCGGCGTCGTCAGCCGGCTCGCCGTCGACTTTCTCGTCCGCCGCTCTCCGGGCGCCGCGCAGTGGGACGTCTTCGCTCTCGCGATCAACCTCCGGATCGGAGGCACGACGCATCCTTTCCTCGCGCTGG
>DASUAD010000382.1:0-5907 GCA_035763965.1 Thermoanaerobaculia bacterium
CGACTACCTCGCCCGGCTCTCGGCCTTTCAAAAGCAGATCGACCAGACGATCGCGCTCATGGAGCGCGGCGGACAGAAGGGCTGGGTCCAACCAGCGGTTCCGCTCCGCGACGTCGGAGACGCGATTAGCGCGCAGATCAGCTCCGACCCGGAGAAGAGCGTCCACTGGAAGCCCTTCGAGAAGTTTCCCGACGGCGTCCCCGAGCCGGATCGGGAAGCGCTGCGGATCGAGGGGCGCCGCCGGATCGCAAACGATGCCTTTCCCGCGTACTTGAAGCTCTATGCGTACTTCACCCGAGACTACCTGCCGGCGGCGAAGAAGGAGATCGGCGCCTGGGCGCTCCCGGACGGCGAGGCGTACTACGCGTACGCGATCCGGGTGCACACGACGACGAACCGCACGGCAAAGGAGATCCATGACATCGGTCTCGCCGAGGTCGCGCGGATCCGGCGCCAGATGGAAGACATCATCAAGAAAGTCCGCTTCAAGGGGAACTTCGACGGCTTCGTGAAGTTTCTCCGGACGGATCCCCGCTTCTACTACAAGAGCGCGGCGGACCTGCTCGAAGGTTACCGGGACATCTGCAAGAGAATCGATCCCGAGCTCATCAAGCTCTTCGGAACGCTGCCTCGCACTCCCTACGGCGTGATTCCGACTCCGGATTTCGAGGCCCCGACGTCGACGACCGCCTACTACCGGCCGGGCGCGCCGGAGGCGCCGCGCCCCGGGTACTTCGTCGCGAACACGTACAAGCTCGAGACCCGGCCCAAGTACGAGATGGAGGCCCTCGCGATCCACGAGGCCGTGCCGGGACACCACCTGCAGATCTCGCTCGCCCAGGAACTGACGGGACTGCCGCAGTTCCGCCGCCACGCGGGAACCACGGCGTTCGTCGAAGGGTGGGGCCTTTACGCCGAGAGTCTCGGCGACGAGATGGGCTTTTACACGGACCCGTACTCGAAGTTCGGACAGCTGACCTACGAAATGTGGCGCGCGGTCCGGCTCGTCGTGGACACAGGAATGCACGCCTTCAAGTGGGATCGCCAGCGGGCGATCGATTTCATGAAGGCAAACACCGCCAAGACCGAGCACGACATCGCCGTCGAGATCGATCGGTACATCGTGTGGCCGGGTCAGGCGCTCGCCTACAAGACGGGGGAGCTGAAGTTGAAGGAGCTGCGCGCGCGCGCGAAGAGCGAGCTCGGCGGCCGCTTCGACATTCGCAGGTTCCACGACGCGGTTCTGCTCTCCGGGGCGCTTCCCCTCGACATCCTGGAGCAGCGAATCCACGCCTGGATCGCCCGGGAAAAGACCGCGGGGTCGAAGGCCCCGGCGCCAAGTCCCCGGTAGATCGCGAGTTGCGCGGGGGGATGCTTCGGACTGACCGGTCGGTCAGGTCGGATGCTCTTTCCTTCACAAAACAAAGAGGCTTACACTGATGCGAAGGTGGCTGAGCACCAAAATTTTCCGATACCGGATCGCGCGAAGGCCCACGTCGGGTTCACGCTGAACGGCGAGCCGGTCGAGGTCGCGTTCGCGCCGCACAAGACGCTCCTCGAGGTGCTCCGGGAGGACCTCGCGCTCACGGGGACCAAGCACGGCTGCGAGCTGGGCGAGTGCGGAACGTGCGCCGTCCTCGTCGACGGGCTGCCGGTGCTCTCGTGTCTCTACCTCGGCCTCGAGTGCGAGGGGCGGCGCGTCGAGACGATCGAAGGGATGGCGACCGCGGCCGGGCTCCATCCTCTCCAGAAAGCGTTCGCGGATCTCGGCGCTGCGCAGTGCGGCTACTGCACCCCCGGCTTTCTTCTCACGGCGAAGGCGCTGCTCGATCGGAACCCGCGCCCGTCGCTCGATGAGATCAAGGAAGCGCTCGCCGGGAACCTCTGCCGGTGCACGGGCTACGTGAAGATCTTCGAGGCCGTGGAACTCGCGGCCGCGTGGATGCGCGGCGAGGAGGCTCAGCCTCGGAAGGAAACTCTCTACGGTACTGATTTCGACGAGTCCGGTCTTCTTCCGGTGGTGGGCCCTTGAGCTCCGATCACCGTTTTCCGTTTTCCGTTTTCCGTTTCCCGGCCTCGCGCACTCGCGTCGTCGGTCATCCATACCCGAAGATCGACGCGGCCGCGAAGGTCACCGGCCTGACGAAGTTCGCCGACGACCTTTTCCTGCCTCGGATGCTCCACTGCAAGCTGCTGCGCTCGAAGATCGCCCATGCCCGGCTCGTCCGGGTCGATGCGTCGCGGGCGCTCGAGCTTCCGGGAGTCGTCGCGGTCGCGACCGGACGCGACCTCCCGATCGCGTTCGGGATCCTTCCAGTCTCCCAGGACGAGCACGCGCTCGCCCTGGACAAAGTCCGGTACGTCGGCGATCCCGTAGCCGCGGTCGCGGCGGTGGACGAGGACGCGGCACTCGAAGCGCTCGACGCAATCGAAGTCGAGTTCGAGGCCCTCCCTCCGATCGGTTCGATCGACGACGCCGTGGCGAATCCGGAGCCGCGCATCCACGACTACGGCGACGCCGGCAACTTCCACAAGCTCGTCTCGATGGAGTTCGGCGACACCGAGAAAGGCTTTGCCGAGGCCGACCGGGTCTACGACGATCTCTTCTTCTACGAGGGTTCGACGCACCTTCCGCTCGAGCAGCACGCTGCGGTGGGCGACTTCGGTCCCGACGGAAAGCTCACCGTGTGGTCGTCGACACAGACGCCGCACTACGTCCATCGCGCGCTCGCGAAAGTGCTCCAGATGCCGGCGGCCCGGATCCGCGTCGTCGCGACGCCCAACGGCGGCGGCTTCGGGGGGAAGTCCGATCCGTTCAACCACGAGATCGTCGTGGCTCATCTCTCCCGGGTCACCGGCCGTCCGGTGAAGATCTGCCTGACGCGCGAGGAAGTCTTCTATTGCCACCGCGGCCGCCACCCGACGCTGATGCGCGTCCGGACGGGAGTGAAGCGCGACGGGGCGATCACCGCGATGCATTTTCAGACGGTGCTCGACGGCGGCGGATACGGCTCCTACGGCGTCGCCTCCACGTACTACACGGGCGCGCTGCAGACGGTCACGTACCGCGTTCCCTCGTATCGGTTCGACGGCGCGCGAGTGTTCACCAACAAGCCGCCCTGCGGTCCCAAGCGCGGCCACGGCACGCCGCAGCCGCGCTACGCGCTGGAAGTCCACCTCGACAAGATTGCGTGCGACCTCGGGCTCGATCCCGCCGAACTGCGCCGCGAGCAGCTCGTTCCGGCGAACTCGCTCACCGCGAACTTCCTGCGCGTCGGATCCATGGGGCTCGGCGCGTGCATCGAGAAGGTCGTCGCCGCGTCGGGGTGGCGCGAGCGCCGCGGCAAGCTCCCGTTCGGCCGAGGCCTCGGTCTCGCCTGCTCCTCCTACATCTGCGGCGCGGGATTGCCGATCTACTGGAACTCGATGCCGCAGTCGGGCGTTCAGCTGAAGCTCGACCGCGGCGGCGGCGTCACCGTCTTCTGCGGCTCGACCGAGATCGGGCAGGGGAGCGACTCGGTTCTCGCCTACGTCGTGGCCGAGGTTCTCGGAATCGACCCGTTCGACATCCGCGTCGTCACCGCGGATACCGACCTGACGCCCGTCGATCTCGGTTCCTACTCCTCGCGGGTCACGCTCATGACCGGGAACGCCGCGCTCCAGGCGGCGGAGCGGGCGCGCGAGCTGATCGTCGAGGCGGTCGCGGGGAAGCTCGGGGTTCCGAAGACGCGCGTCGCCCTCGCGGAAGGACGCGTTTTCGACGTCGAACAGCCGGAGACCGGCCTGCCGTTCGCCGATGCCGTCGTGCTCGCGGAGGCGAAGTTCGGAACGATCGGAACGGTCGGTTCGTACACGCCGCCGCCTTCCGCTGGACGCTATCGCGGCGCAGGGGTCGGACCGTCGCCGGCGTACTCCTACTCGGCGGCGGTCGTCGAGGTGAACGTCGATCCGCAGACCGGGATCTACACGGTCCCGAAGGTCTGGATCGCGCACGACGTCGGGAAGTGCATCAATCCGGTGCTCGTCGTCGGGCAGGTCGAGGGCTCCGTGTACATGGGCCTCGGCGAGGCCATGATGGAGGAGATGGCGTACCGCTCCGGCGTGAACGGGAACGTCGTGCACAAGATGCCCTCGCTCCTCGAATACAAGAGCCCGACGACGAAGGAAATGTCGGAGGTCGAGACATTCCTCGTCGAGGACCCCGACCCGAACGGGCCGTTCGGCGCAAAGGAAGTCGGACAGGGCCCGCTCCTGCCGATCCCGCCCGCCGTCGCAAATGCGCTCTTCGACGCCGTCGGCGTCCGCGTGGACGAGATTCCCGCGACGCCGGAGAAAGTCGCCGCCGCGCTGAAGCTCGCGGCGGAGGGAAAGCCCGCTCGCGTCGGGCCGACGCGGTTTCCCGATGTGCCCTACCCGACGCCGATGCGGGTCCTCACGCCGGAGGAAGGGGGCGACGGGCGAGCGGTCGAGGCGGCGGCGACGGGTGCGGGCGGGGTGCGCGGATGATTGTCCGTGTCATCCCGAGGAGCGCAGCGACGAGGGATCTCGGTGTCAGGGCCGGAGATCCCTCGCGTGCCGCGGACACCGCCGCGGCGACGCTCGGGATGACAAGGTCAAGGGTTTGCCGATGATGCGCCTCCCGAGATTCCGGTACTACTCGCCGCGCACGGTCGCGGAGGCGATCGCCATGCGCGCCGACGCGGGGCCCGACGGTGCCTACGTCGCCGGCGGGACCGACCTCTATCCGAACATGAAGCGGCGGCAGCAGACGCCGAAAGTCGTCGTGGGGCTCTCCCGGATTTCGGATCTCGCGCGGATCGGGGAACCGGGGGGACGTCTCGCGCTCGGCGCCGGGCTCCTCCTTTCCCAGGTCGAGAACGACGACCGCGTCCTCGCGAACTACCCCGGCTTCGCCCACGCGGTCTCGGAGATCTCGACGCCGCCTCTGCGGAACATGGGGACGATCGGCGGCAACCTGCTGCTCGACACGCGTTGCAACTACTACGACCAGAACTTCGAGTGGCGCCGGGCGATCGACTTCTGCATGAAGAAGGACGGCGCGATCTGCTGGGTCGCGCCGGGCTCGCCGAAGTGCCTCGCGGTGCAATCCGCCGATACGGTTCCGGTGCTGATCGCGATGGGCGCCCGCGCCGTGCTCGCGTCGGCGGCGGGGGAACGGGAGATCGCGGTCGAGGACCTCTATCGGAACGACGGCATCCACTTCGTCACGAAGAGACCGGAAGAGCTCCTGACGGAGGTGCTTCTCCCCGCGCCCGACGGGTGGCGCGCGAGCTACCGCAAGCTGCGGCGGCGCGGGTCCTTCGACTTTCCGGTGCTCTCGGTCGGCGCCGCCGTCTGGCGGGACGGGGGTCTGGTGACCGCGGCGCGCCTCGTCCTCGGCGGGGTTGCTTCGGCGCCGCTTCGCCTTTCCGCGTCCGAGGACGCGCTCGTCGGCCGGTCGCTCGACGAGGACGCCATCCGGGACGCGGCGGCCGCCGCCGCCGGGCCGTCCCGGCCCATGGACAACACCGACTTCTCCTTCCTCTGGCGAAAGCAGATGACGTCGAAGTTCGTAGCGCTCGCTCTGCGGGATCTTCGAGATTGACAGGAGTGGAGACGGGGGGCGTAATTAGAAGACAGCTTTTTTCCCGGGGGTGAACCCGTGCGTCAGACGCTGCGCTTCGGGATCGGGCTCCTGACGTTGGTCTTCTGGATTGCGCCGGTCGCTGCAGAAGCCGAAACGATCTACGCGGTCACCAGTACGAACCTCCTCCTCACGTTCGACAGCGCGACCCCGGGCACAACGACCTCGGTGGCGATCACCGGTCTCCAGGCGGGGGAAAACGTACTGGGAATCGACCTTCGACCGGCGACCGGACAGCTCTATGCGCTCGGGAGCACCAGCCG
>DASUAD010000383.1:0-2723 GCA_035763965.1 Thermoanaerobaculia bacterium
CCTCCGTTTTTCAAGGAGAGCCGGAGGAGCTCACCGAGGGCGACGATCGTGCGGGCGGCGACCGCGGGGTCGCGGCGGATCGTCGTCCGCAGCAGGCCGAGAGTCTGAAAGAGAAACGCGGGGTGGAGCTGGAGCTTCAACGCCTCGAGCCGCTCGCCCGCGAGCTGCGTCTGGAGTTGCGAGGCGCGGATCTCCTTCGCGCGCCACGCCCGGTAGTCGTCGAGACCCCACGTGACGCCGACGATCTCGAGGTAGGTCGCGAACCGCGACGGTCCGGTGATGAGCGCCGACTGCAGCGTGTTGGGGAGAAAGTCCGCCCACGGCGCCCCCGACGCAATCAGGAGCTTGTACGCGAAGTGCGAGACGACCGTGTGCAACACGACGACGGCGGCTCCCGCCGGAACGTGCACCGCGACGAGGGCGGGGATCGAGCGGCCGGGGAACGGATGACGCCGGGCGATCCGCATGACGATGGGCGTGGCCAGAGCCCACAGAGCCGCCAGCGCGAGGTTGTCGCCGAGCGCGCTCCAGAAGGCCCACGAGCTCGGCTCGAGCTCGCGTCCGCGCAGGTAGCGCTGCGTCGTCTGGAGGATTCCGACGAAGAGCCAGATGCCGGCGATCCACGCGGCGGCGATCCAGCGGGAGCGCACGGCCTTCCTCAATCAACCCCCTCACCCCGGCCCTCCGGCCGCTCGCTTCGCGAGAAACGCGACCTGCGGTCGCGGCCGGCACATTCTGTCGGCGTCGCCAGTCGGGACCCCTTCGCGCATCCCCGCGGAGGGAGAGGGAGTTCTCGTGGCCAGGGGGAGAGGAAGCTCTCGTGGCGGCGCGTTTCGCTTCGCGACGCGCCGCGGATCACGTGCCGAAGCGGCGGAACTCCCGCAGGCGGTCGCGGTAGCTCGCCGACAGCGTGAGCTGGGTGCCGTCGCGCAGGATGACCGCGTAGTCGCCGTTGAACCACGGATGGAGCTCGCGGATCCGCTCGATGTTCACGATCGCCGAGCGGTGGATGCGCAGGAATCGCCGGGGATCGAGGCGGGCCGCGATCGCCGTCGTCGTCTCGTGGAGCAGGTAAAGATTCTGCCCGACGTGGATCCGGACGTTGTTTCGCTGTGACTCGATCCAGTCGATGTCGCGCACTTTCACGAAGACGTTCTTGCCCTCGGCTTTGAGCAGGACCCACTCCGGGTACGACCGGTCGCGGCGGATCTTCTCCACGATCTTCGCGATCGACTCGCGGAAGTCCTCGAGCGATCGCCCCTTGACGAGCTCCCGCACGCGGCGCACGGCTTCCTCGACTCTCTCCCGGCTGAACGGCTTCATCAGGTAATCGACCGCCTGCGCCTCGAACGCGCGGACCGCGTACTGATCGAAAGCGGTCACGAAGACGATCGCCGGGATCTCCTCGGGCGCGAGAGCCTCGATGACGCCGAAGCCGTCGAGCCCGGGCATCTGGACGTCCAGAAACACGAGATCGGGCTTCAACCTCCGGATCGCTTCGGCCGCCTCGAACCCGTCGCCCGCCTCACCGATCACCTCGAGGTCGGGATCCTCCGCCACCGCGCCGCGCACCCACTCCCGCGCGAGCGGTTCGTCGTCCGCGATCAGGGCGCGGATCTTCATGTGAACCTCCGTTCGGCCACCAGGGCCATGTATTCCAGTACGAACGGGCCGAAAGGAGGGTTCGCATTCTGCCGCGATCCAAAAAACGAGGGACGAAATCCATTTTTCCGGGGATGGGGCACGCCGCCTCACCCCGACCGTCCGGCCGCTCGGGAGAGGGAGAGGGAAGGGGAGCCTCTCCGCCGCGGGGCGGAGAGAATCGGAATCCCCTCCCGGGAGGAGAGGGCGAAACAAGAATCCTTCTCCCCCGGGGCAAGAGGGCACAAGAACCCCTTCTCCCCCGGAAGGGAGAGGGCAGGGCGAGGGGCTTCCCCTCAGTGGTGCGGATGATCGGCGGCCGGCGTCGTCGCCATGGCCGGAGCCGCCGCGGGCGCCATGCTGTTCCAGATGTCGCGATAGAGCTTCCACGAGCCGCCGACCTTCTTCCAGACGACGACGTACTTCACCTTCACCGTCGATTCCTGCGATCCCATCGCCTGCACGCGAAGAGTGGCGATTCCGGTTTCCGCGGCGAGGTTGCCGCTCGAAACGACGTCGACCACCTCGAACTCGAGCGACTTGATCCCGGTGTCGAGAGCGTGCTTCCAGACGCCCTCGATCGCGGCGCGACCCTTCACCATGTCGCTCTCGGGAGGGAACACGATCGCGTCCTCCGCGTACATCGCCGCGACTGCCGCGATGTCTCCGCGGCCGTACGCCTCGGTAAAGGCCCGACCGGCCCGCTCGACGGCAGCCCGGGCGGGATCCGCCTTCGGGGTCGCGGCGAAAACCGGAGTGACGCTCGCGATCGCTGCGAAAAGGACGACGGCACCGACGGCGATTCGACGCATGATTCCCTCCTCCGAAGCGACGGGCGGAATCGCCCGCCGAGAGTCGGGAACCTTACTACTGCCGGCCGGCCGAGGGAGCAAGTCCCGCGAGCCACTTCTCCATCGCCGCGCGGTCGTCCCCTTTCAGGCGGCGCAGCACGCCGTCCGAGTGGGAGGACACGACGCCCGGGTCGTCGAAAGGAAGCCGCGCGTACATCTTCCCTCCGGGGTCGTGACACTGCCCGCAGCGCGCCGAGAGGATCGGTCGAATCGTCGCTCGAAACTCGTCCG
>DASUAD010000384.1:0-4138 GCA_035763965.1 Thermoanaerobaculia bacterium
CAGAAGCGAAGGCAGGGAGCACTCATGATGGCGGAGACGAGCAGGGCGCCGGCCAGATGCACCACCGTCGGCGTCCCGAAGGCGCGGATCGTATCGGGGGTGGGGCGCCTGCGCATGCCGGCGATGAGCGTGATCACGACGAACTGGAGTCCGATCAGCGCCGCGGCGGACGATCCGACGATGACGTAAAAGCTCTCCCAGGCGGACAAGCGTGGATTCGCGAACTCAGTCACCGGATTCCTCTAATCCGAAGGAGATCTGGAGCTTACCGATGCCGGAGGCAAATCCTACCAAGTGGTCCACGTTGCGGGAGGGTCGCCAACCACGGTTTCCGTAGGGGCATCCCGTCAGAATCTTCGCAGGTGACGGCTGTCGTGTCGTGGGCGACCTCGCCCAGGTTCTTGAGCGAAGGATTCGGCTCGCGACACTCACCTTGGCGGGAGAGGTCGCGCTACGGACCCCGCGGGCTGCTCGCGGATCAGTCGGGTGAGCTCCGTCATCGAGGGTCGGGACGCCTCCGCGACTTGCGCCGGTTGGCGCAGGCGGGATGGGCGAGGTCTACCGGGCGAGGGATTCGAAGCTCGATCGCAAGCTCCTTCTACTGCTGGACGGCCGGGAGAGCTTTTTGATCCGACGTGTTCAGGCAGCTTGGATGACCGAAACCACCGGCGCTCTTTCCGTTGGGATCGAGGTCGTACACGATGTTGTCGGGGCGTTGATCATCGCCGGACACGCCGCCGACTCCTGCCATGTGATCGTGATTCAGGTTCTTTCGGACGAGCCAGGCGATCATGTGGTCCGCGCAGGAGGTATCGCCGCTCAAGCCCACGGCGCCGACCAGTTTCTGGCCGGGAGCGTAAAGTGCGAGGCCGCCGCCGAAGACGTTGATCCCGCCGATCTTTCCTCCCACCATCGGGTCCTTCGCCGTGCCGTAGGCCGAAGCAGGGCCCCTGTATCCGACCGCCGGATCGACCGGGTTGCTGAACTGGAGTCCATACAGGCTGCCGCCAGGCTGCACCGCCGAATAGAGATTCCCTGTCGAAAGAGCCAAGCCCTTCGCCTGGCCCGAGCCGTTGCTCGCCGAGGAAGCATCCAGGCCGAGTGAATTCGCTGTGTTTGCCTTCTGAGCGGAGATCACGCGACTCGCGAGCCACTGCGACCCGCGATCCTTCCCGGAGAACGCTACCGCGCACACGGTTCCGTCGCGATCGACGATGGTGGCCCACATGTGGTTGTTCAAACCGCTTTTGTCATCGGCCACGGCTCTATCGAGAGCAGCCTTCAGGTCGGCGTATTTGGGGAGGATTCCGCATCGGTTGGCGGCAGGCTGGGCGTTCGAAACGGTCGCCATACATGTCAGTAGAACGCCGATCGTCATCGTACGGCCGAGCAATCTCTTCTCGATCATGTGTCCTCCCTTACCTTGCGACGAGCTTCTGGAAGCGCGAGTTGCCGCGCAAGGGATCGAAGTTGGGGTCGGGTGCACGCCGAAGAAGCGTGGAAGGCCTTCGAGGAGTCCAGTTTCCTGCCCCGCGCCCGGTAGACCTCTCCCATACCCCCGCACCCAGGCGCGACAGGATCTCGTAGGCGCCGAGACGAGTACCCGCTTGGACAGTCATCGGACTCTCGTTGCGTGAACTCTATCCCGCGAGCTCGTTTGGCCAGAAGTCGGCGGCGGAGGTTCGAAGGGTCGCGGTACGGTGCGAGCGACATTACGGTGACGCCCGGTCTCGAAGATGGAACAAGTCTGCTGCGAAGGCCTGCCGCGGTCAGAAACCCGGAGCGACGCCTTCCGAGCTGAGCCATTCCCGACGTGACCGGTGGGTATACTCGCAGCTCGGGCTGCAGCGCCTTGCGGTCGGGAGGCGGTGGATGGACAAGCCCCGAATCTTCCTGGGCTCGTCAGGAAAGCAGGCCAAGCTGCTTCAGGCGATCACACGTGGTCTCGAAGACGTCGCGCACGTCGAGCCCTGGACGACATCTTTCAATCCCGGGACAACCACTCTGGAGCGTCTCTTCGAGCTTGCACACGAAGTCGACTTTGCCGCCCTGGTGTTCGCTCGAGACGACTGGACGAGCACGAACGCGGCGGCATCGCCTCCTCCCGAGGGAGGTCAGGCTTCCCCGCGGGACAATGTCGTGTTCGAGGCCGGCCTTTTCGGTGGAGCCCTCGGAATGCGACGCACCTTCATCCTGCACGCGAGCGGCTCAAAGCTCCCGAGCGATCTCCTCGGTCTGACATGCATACGGTACGGCGAAGCGGCGACCGCAACGGAGATGAGAGCGGTCAACCAAAGGCTGCGGAAGGCGATCGAGAGTGGCGGTCGCGTCGCGCGAATCGAAGGTCTGTGGTGGCAGTATTCCTTGACGGAGCGAACCACCCGGGAACCCTCCGCGGTGAGCCTCTTGCGAATCTCGCGCGACCGCAACGGCGCACTCGAGATCGCCGGTCGCGCATGGCAAGAGAACGGGGCCCTTTCGGCCAGATACTGGAGCGAGGCCGTGAAGGAGAAGAAGGACTCGGCCGGAGTGTTCTACTACTGGAAGGGCGAACGGCCCATCGACCCCAACGCGCCGCAGTTGGACGGGACGGGGGAGATCCGGCTGGAGTCCGCCGACCGCGCGTCCGGGTACTGGACGACGCGGTCGGACACGCAGCCAGACCTGAACGCGCGCACCGCCGGCGTCTACGTGCGCGCGGATCCAGAGGACATGAGCATCCTCGACGGGCTGGACGATCGGCGCCGCGCGGAATTGCTCACAGAGCGGCTGAGGCGTTGGAAGTCGATCGCGAATGCCTGACGTCGGCGCTTTTGCTGGCTCGGCTGGACAGACCGCGGAGTCGCACCGCACGCGGATCATGAGAAAGCTCGAGATCCACGACACGGCGGGCCCCGTCCGGTATGCGATCCGCTGCGGCGTCATCCGGCCCTAGGTCTCGACGTTCGGGGTCGCCCCGACGCCCATTGCGGGTTTTCCCCCCTCGATGTTCAGGGATTCTCCGGATTGCCGCGGCCGGAGGAGCTCTCTAGGGTGAGGGTCTCCATGGGAACGAACAAAGGCAACTCTCAACGAAAGGAGACGGACACGAGGAAACCGCGAAGGTCGACATCAGGAAGCTTCAACTTCTGAACGACCGGGATCAATCAGTGCATCGACGCCCTGAATCAGGTGCGTCTGTCGGTTCACGGTCTCGCCGGGGCGCAGACCAGTATCTCGGGCGGTTCGGCGCTGGGTAAGCTACGGCATCGAGTGCGCCAGAGCTTAGGAGGCTCAAATGAGCACGGTTACCACGAAGGATGGGGTCACGATCTTCTACAAGGACTGGGGACCCAAGGACGCGCAACCCATCGTCTTCCATCATGGCTGGCCATTGAGCGCCGATGACTGGGACACCCAGATGCTCTACTTCCTCGGGAAGGGGTATCGAGTCGTTGCTCATGACCGGCGCGGCCATGGCCGGTCAAGCCAAGTGAGCGACGGCCATGACATGGATCACTACGCCGCGGACACGGCTGCGGTCGTCGCGCAACTGGATCTGCGCGACGCCATCCACATCGGCCATTCGACGGGTGGCGGCGAGGCAACTCACTATGTCGCTCTCTACGGCAAGGGCCGAGTCGCCAAGTTGGTGCTGATCGGCGCCATTCCGCCGCTCATGCTGAAGACCGCGGCCAATCCGGGCGGCTTGCCCATCGAGGTATTCGACGGCCTCCGGCAACAGCTCGCCGCCAACCGGGCGCAGTTCTATTGGGAATTCGCGAGCGGTCCCTTCTACAGCTACAACCGGCCGGGCGCGAAGGTGCTGCAGAGCGTGATCGACAACTGGTGGCGTCAGGCCATGATGGGCAGCGCGAAAGCACAGTGCGATGGCATCAAAGCTTTCTCGGAGACTGACTTTACCGAGGACCTGAAGAAGATCGACGTGCCGACTCTCGTCCTGCACGGCGACGACGACCAGATCGTCCCGATTGCCGATTCCGCGCCGCTCTCCGCGAAGCTGCTGAAGAACAGCACTCTCAAGGTCCACGAGGGCTTCCCGCACGGCATGTGTACGACAAACGCCGACGTGGTCAATCCCGAGCTTCTCGCGTTCGTAGAGGAAGGTAAGGCGGCGCGGCCTTCGGCCCGGCCGCGG
>DASUAD010000385.1:0-3121 GCA_035763965.1 Thermoanaerobaculia bacterium
AGAGGAGATGGTCGAGGACCTTCATCTTCCGGTAGAGGCCGCGCTCTTCCGGGAGGTAACCGATCCGGTTCTGCATCTCGCGGGTCATCGGCTGGCCGAGCACCCGGATCTCTCCCGAGTCGGCCGCAGTGATGTTCATGATCATGCGGATCGTGGTGGTCTTGCCCGCGCCGTTCGGGCCGAGGAGCCCGTAGACCACCCCCCGCGGGACGCGCAGGGAGAGCGAATCCACGGCCGGAAACTTGCCGAAGAATTTCGAGACATTCTCGAGTTCGATCGCGGCGGTCATTTGCGGGGCCTTTTTGTTTACGGACGAGACCGTCCCAAGTTTTGTGGATTCAATGGCGGAGAGGGAGGGATTCGAACCCTCGAAGCCCGTTAGGGCTTACCGGTTTTCGAGACCGGCCTGATCAACCACTCCAGCACCTCTCCGTGCGCTGCAAACCTAACATCCGAGGTCGGGATAAGCGCCGGCTCGACGCCGTCGCTTGTCGCCCCCTCCGTCGCTTCGCGCCGGAGCGGGCTCGGTGCGAACCCTCGAAGCCCGTTAGGGCTTACCGGTTTTCGAGACCGGCCTGATCAACCACTCCAGCACCTCTCCGACCCGGAAACGCCGAATCGTAGCATCCGGGTTCAATCGTTTCCCGTTTCCCGTTTTCCGTTTCCCGGATTGGATCGCCGGGCCCGGAAGAACAGCGTCATGAGTTCCGCACATTCCTCGGACAGGAGACCGCCCTCCACCGCGCAGCGATGATTCAGGCGGGCGTCCTGGGGGATGTTCCCGAGGGTGCCGCAGTAGCCGGCCTTGGGGTCGGCGCAGCCGTAAACGATCCGGGCGATGCGAGCGTTGACTGCCGCGCCGGCGCACATGGGGCAGGGCTCGACCGTCACGTACAAGGTGGCGTCGTCGAGACGCCAGGTCCCGGCTGCCTGAGCCGCCTCCCTGATCGCCTCGATCTCGGCATGGTGGGTGGGATCGGCCAGCGCTTCGCGGCGGTTGCGTCCGCGGCCGATCATGTGCCCGTCGCGAACCACGACCGCGCCGACGGGCACCTCCCTCTCGGAGAACGCGATCTTCGCGAAAGCGATCGCCTCGCGGAGGAACGTTTCGTCGTCGGGAGTGAAGGCCATTGCGCGCGAGGCTATCGCACGCGCCATCGCTGCTGCCGAGGCCCGGAATTGCTTGAAAAGGGCCCTTGTTCTCAGTAACCTACGCCGCTCCTGCGCCCATAGCTCAATTGGATAGAGCGTCTGACTACGGATCAGGAGGTTGGGGGTTCAAATCCTCCTGGGCGCACCACTTCTAAGCTCTCAGCGGTCAGCTTTCAGCTCTCGGGAAGACTGAGAACTGAGCACCGAGATCTGAGAACTCGAGGCGGGACAGACGGATGGCTCGCCCCGGCCGGGCGAACTTTCGACGCCATCCTGCGTAAGAAAATAGACGTTCCCCGTGTCACTGGAGGAGGGAGATGAGGAAGAGAACGAAGATCATTCTGGCCGCCGTCGGGGTGCTGGTGCTCCTCTTCGTGGCCATGGGTTTCATCAAGCGAAAAGACAAGGACGTGGCGCGCGTGACGACGGCCAAGGTCGAGAAGATCGACCTCGTCTCCAAGGTGACGGCCAACGGCAAGATCCAGGCGCGCCGCAAGGTCGACCTCTCCGCGCTCGTGATGGGGCAGATCGTCAACCTCGCCGTCAAGGAGGGAGACAAGGTCAATCGCGGCCAGCTCCTTCTTCAGATCGACCGCGCGCAGCTCGCCGCCCAGACCGCCGGGCGCGAGTCGGCGCTCGCCGCGATGCGCTCGGAACTCCAGGCGGCGCGGGCGAACTCGGAGCAGGCTCGGCTCGACTACGAGCGCGCACGCCGCAACTGGGAGGCGAAGATTCTTTCCGAGGCGGAGTATCAGAAGGCGAAGTCGCTGTACGACACCGCTCAGGCGAATCTCTCGGCGACCCAGCAGCGTCTTCAGGAGTCGGGAGCGAACCTCGCGGCCAGTCGCGACTCGCTCTCCAAGACGACGGTGAGTGCTCCGATCGCCGGAGTGATCACCTATCTGCCCGTCAAGGAAGGCGAGGTCACCGTCATCGGCACGATGAACAACCCCGGCACACAGCTCCTGACGATCTCCGACATGTCGGAAGTGGAAGCGGTGATGATGGTGGACGAGACCTCCGTCCCGGAGGTGAAGATCGGGCAGAAGGCGAACCTCAACGTCGATGCATACCCGAATCGAACCTTCGAAGGCGTCGTCACCGAGGTCGGCTCCTCGCCGATCGCGAAGAACGATCCGGACCTGCTCTCGCTGACGCAGGGTTCCGAAGCGATCAACTTCAAGGTCAAGATCCGGGTGATCAACCCGCCCGAAACGATCCGCCCGGGCTTCTCCGTCACCGCGGACATCCTGACCGGTCGCAAGGAGGGCGCGACCGCGATTCCCATCCAGGCGCTGGTCGTCCGCGACGTGCCGAAGAAGGATGGCAAGCCCGCGGCCGGAGGAGCCGGACGGCCGCAGACCGAAGAGGGCGTGTACGTCATCAAGAACGGAAAGCTGGTGTTCGACAAAGTCGAAACCGGACTCGCGGGCGAGCTCATGATCGAGGTCAAGAGCGGGCCCAAAGTCGGGGAAGAGATCGTGACCGGACCCTTCAAGGTCCTCCGGCAAGTCAAGGAAGGCGACAAGGTCATCGTCGAAAAAGAGGGCGGCAAGAAGGGTCGGCAGAAGACACCGGCGGCGGCTTGAAGTCGGCGGAGCTCCTCCGGGTCTCGGCGTCGGCGCTCACGCGTCACAAGATGCGCGCGTTCCTGACGCTGCTCGGCGTCATCATCGGCGTCGCGACGGTCGTGAGCGTCGTCTCGGTGCTCTCGGGGCTGAACGCCTACGTCAAGGACAAGGTCATCGGGTTGAACCCCGACGTCGTCATCTTCACGAAGTACGGGATCATCACCAGCCGCGAAGAGTGGCTGATCGCGCGCAAGCGCCGCGACATCACCCTGACCGACATGGCGATCATCGAGCGCGAGTGCAAGCTCTGCGCTTCCGTCGGAGGCCGCGGCGACCGACGGCGTCCCGTGAAATACATGGACGAGAAGCTCGCAGACGTCGAGATCCAGGGGCACACG
>DASUAD010000386.1:0-2273 GCA_035763965.1 Thermoanaerobaculia bacterium
GGCCGTTTGCACCACGCGGAACTACGAGCTCCCTGCCGGGGCTCTTCCGCCGGGCCGCGACCGGTACGTGGCGATCGTCTCGCGATGCTGGGAGACCGACCTCGCCGCGCTGCGACACTGGGTCGCCCCCGATGCTCCTCGTTCGCGCTACCTGGGCCTGATCGGCTCCGCCCGGAAGGTCCGAGGAGTCCTGGCGCGCCTGGCGGAGGAGGGGATCGCCGCGGAAAGGCTCCGGGAAGTCCGCGCTCCAATCGGGCTCTCGATCGGGGCGATCACCCCGGAGGAAATCGCGGTCTCGATCATGGCGGAGGTGACGGCCGTTCGCCGCGGGGCGGCGAATCCCGGTTATGCTTGGAGGGCGGACCGCCGGACAGGAGCCCCGGTTTCGAACACCTGATCGTCTTTCTCGCGAACAGCTGTAGATGAGCTGCCGTACCGCCCGCAACGCGTTCTTCCTCGGGATCGCCCTGCTTCTCGGAGGCGGAGCGATCTCAGAAGCTGCGTCCTGGTGGCGCCTCCCCCTCTGGGGCGCCGAGGTGAGGGTTTTCGCGGTCGACCCGTTCGAAGTCAACCACCTGTACTGCGGGACTTCGCGCGGCAATTTCTACGGTTCGACGAATGGCGGCGCGACGTGGGCACCCTTGCGCCAGGGGGCGACGTTTCCCGGGTTCATCGCAACCGGGTTGATCGCGGACCCGAGAGTCCGGGGGCGTCTCTGGGCGTCTCTGGCCGGCCAGTACCAGGGCGGACTCGTCGTCATGAGCGACGACCGCGGCGCGAACTGGACCGTGCTCGCTCGGTGGAAGTCCTCGGTCGCGACTCGCGCACTCGCGATGGCGCCGGGCCGCGGCGATGCGCCACCGATCCTCGCCGTGGGGGGCGACGACGGCGTCCGCCTGTCGAGGGACGGCGGCGACACGTGGACCATGTCGGGGGAGACGACGCCGGGCCTCTACCAGGTCGAGTCTCTTGCGTTCGCGCCGGACGACCCGGACCCTCTCTATGCAGGGACGTGGCGGCAGGCGTTCCGCACGCGCGACGGAGGAAGGACGTGGGCCCGCATTGCGGAAGGGATGGTTCTCGACGCGACCATCTATGCGTGGGACTTCGACTCCGCCGATCCGAAGGACATCTGGGTATCCACCTGCGGCTGGGTCTATCGGACGCAGGACGGCGGCAACCGCTGGACGCGTTTCAAGACCGGCTTCACGAACCGGCGCTCGCACAACGTCCGGCGCGATCCGAAGCGGCCCGGCGTCATCTATGCGGGCACCGTGGGCGGACTCCACCGCTCCACCGACGACGGCGAGACGTGGTCCCGGATCTCCCGCGAGACCCTCGTCGTGACGGCGCTCGAGGTCGACCGGAGCAGCGGTCGTCTCTACGTCGGGACGGAGGGCGAAGGGGTCTTCTACACGGACGACGGGGGAGCGACGCTCGAGCCCGGCTCCGTCGGGCTTGCCGAGGGCAGAGTCTCCGACCTCATCGCGGATCCGAAGGACGGCAGCCGTCTCTTCTTCTTCCGCGCGTACGCGGGCGGGGAGAGCGGCGTGTGGGAGGCGAAGGGAATGCGCGTGCGCCGGCTGTCGCTCGATCCCCTTCCGCCCGCCGCATCGCTCACGGCCTTCCTCGACACGGACGGCGAGACCGTGCTGCTCCTTTCGAGCTTCAACGGTCTGCGGGTCTCCTTCGACGGCGGCGCGCGCTGGTCGGTGCCCGACAAGTCTCCCCCGGGAACTCCGATCGCACTCTACGGAAAGGAATTCGGTCGACCCGTGCTGGTGACGACCGCCGGCGTCTTCCGGACAGCGAACGGCAGAGCCTTCGTGAGGGTGGCCGGCAGCCCGGAGACGCCGTCTTCCGCCGAGCTCCTCGCCGACGGCGGCGGCTCGCCGATTCTCGAAGTCAAGACGGCCGGCGGCGCTTTCCGCTGGGACGGCTCCGCGTGGGACACGCGGCGCCGGACACTTCTGGCGGGCGGCCGGTTTCTCGACGCCTACCGCGGAGACGCGCCGGCGCCCGTGCGGACACCCGTGCGCGAGGTGGACGGCAACCTCGTCTGGGAGGAGTCGGGCCGCCGGCGGGCGGTTCGAAGCCCCCGCCCGGGTCTCTCGATCGCCTCGACGTTCGCGACCCCCGAAGGGCGGCTCTACGTCGGAACCGCGGGAGACGGGCTGTTCCTCTTCGAACCTTAGTCGCGGCGTGCCGCGAAGCGGCGCCCGCCGCCGCAGAAACTCCCTCTCCGTCCGCGGGGGAGCGCGAGGGGTCTCGAC
>DASUAD010000387.1:0-2361 GCA_035763965.1 Thermoanaerobaculia bacterium
GCCAGTCGTTCCTTCAATACGACTCTGGCACGAAAGAGTTTGTTCTTGACCGTCCCGAGGGGCATGTTCTTGACCCGGGCGATCTCTTCGTAGGACAGCCCGCCGAAGTGGCGCAGCGTGATGAGTTCCCGGAACTCGGGCGGAAGCCCGGCGATGGCCCGGGAAATGGCCTCCCCCCGCTCCAGGTTGCGGAGCTCTCCGTAGGGGTCCAGCCCCGAGCTCTCGTGCTCGACCGCCGAGACGCCCGAGCGGCTCTCGGGGTCCGGGATCTCGAGAGGCACGGTCCGCGGGCGGCGCTTGCGCAGGTGATCGATCGCGGCGTTGCCGGCGATGCGGAACAGCCAGGTCGAGAACTTGAACTCGGGGTTGTAGCGGTCGAGCGCTTGAAACACCTTGAGAAAAATCTCCTGCGCGAGATCGAACGCGTCTTCCCGACTCCCCACCATCCGGGTGACGTGAGCGACGACGCGGGTCTGGTATCGCCGCACGAGAATCTCGAACAGAGACTCTTCCCCCGAAAGAATCCGGGAGACGAGCTCGGTGTCCTCGGGGTCCGACCCATGAGGGTTCGATCCCCGCAGAAGGTCCGGTTCCCCGGCCCGTATGATCACGCGGGAAACGACGGTCGACACGGACGGCTGCGGTACAATCCGCAACCCATTTTAGCGAAGGCCGGCGGCTCGCCGGCCGGGAAGCGAGAACCGTGAACACAGTCGCGGAACAGGAGTTCACCCGGCTCACGACGACCACCCTCCCGACGGGCGTCGACAGCAGCAACCCGTTCGACGAGATGATGTCCCGGTTCGACCTCGCGGCCCAGAAGCTGGGTCTGGACCCCGGGCTCTACAAGGTCCTCCGGGAGCCGGTGCGCGAGACGAAGGTCTCCATCCCGGTCGTCATGGACGACGGACGCATCGAGGTCTTCATCGGCTACCGGGTCCTGCACAACATCGCCCGCGGCCCCGGCAAGGGCGGCATCCGGTTCGACAAAAACGTGACTCTGGACGAGGTCCGGGCGCTCGCCGCCTGGATGACGTGGAAGTGCGCGGTCGTGAACATCCCGTTCGGCGGCGCGAAGGGCGGCGTCATCTGCGATCCCCAGACGCTCTCGCGGGGCGAGCTCGAGCGGATCACCCGCCGCTACACCGCCGAGCTGATGGACCAGTTCGGCCCGGAGAAGGACGTTCCGGCCCCCGACATGGGCACGAACCCGCAGACGATGGCCTGGGTGATGGATACCTACTCCATGCACGCGCGCCACACCGTGACGTCGGTCGTCACGGGCAAGCCGCTCTCGCTCGGCGGCTCGAGGGGTCGGGTCGAAGCCACGGGTCGGGGCCTCATGCTGATCTCGCGGGAGGCCGCGCCTCTCCGGGGGCTCACGCTGAAGGGAAGCCGCGTCGTCGTGCAGGGTTTCGGCAACGTCGGTTCCGTGGCCGCGCGCATGTGCCACGAGGCGGGCGCGAAGGTCCTCGCGGTCTCCGACATCCACGGCGGCATCTTCGAGCCTGACGGGCTCGACATGCCCGCGGTCATCACGCACTACGAGAAGACGCGCTCGTTCGAGGGCTATGCGAACGCCCGGAAGATCACCAACGCCGAGCTCCTCGAGCTCGAGTGCGACATCCTGATTCCGGCGGCCAACGAGGGTCAGATCCGCGGCCGCAACGCGCCGGACATCAAGGCGAAGATCATCGTCGAGGGCGCCAACGGCCCGACGACCCAGCGCGCCGACGAGATCCTGAACCAGAAGGGCGTGCTCGTCGTGCCGGACATCCTCGCGAACGCAGGCGGCGTGACCGTTTCCTACTTCGAGTGGGTCCAGGACCGGGCCGGGTTCTTCTGGCGCGAGCAGGAAGTCAACGAGCGGCTGGAGGACATCATGTGCCAGTCGTTCCATGACGTGCGGACGATGGCCGAGAAGTACGACGTCAGCTTCCGCATCGCGGCCTACATGCTGGGGATCTCCCGCGTCGCGCACGACACCATGGTGCGCGGTCTGTACGCCTGACGGCTGCGCGGTCAGGCGCGGGAAACGGAAAACGGAAAACGGGAAAGGTCGCAGTTCCCTTCAACGCGAACGGTTTTGTCGGAGCTCGAAGCGCCGCGCGTAATCTCGACCCGTTTGACGCCGAGAACCCTCTTGAGGAGCTCGGCGATCGCCCGGTTCGCTTTTCCGTGTTCGGCCGGGGCCGAGACCCGGATTTTCAATCGATCCCCGAGGATACCGACGATCTCGGAGCGCGAGGCCCCCGGTACGACTCTCACGCGGAGCTCGAAACCGCCGTCGACCGCCCGCGCATAGGGCGGGTGCGTCTTCAGCGGACGCGGGGCCTCGTGGTTTCCCGTTTCTCGTTTTCC
>DASUAD010000388.1:0-3441 GCA_035763965.1 Thermoanaerobaculia bacterium
CGGTCGGTCTCCGTCTGGACGTCCACCTCGTCGATCGCGGAGTGGGCGTGGAAGTAGTCCACGACCTGCTGGCGCGTCCACTTCTTCGCGTGAAACCCGGTGTCGACGACGAGGCGGATTGCCCGCAGCATCTCGTCCTGCAGCCGGCCGAAGTCGCTGTAGGGATCCTCGTAGAAGCCGATCTCCTTGCCGAGCCTCTCGGAGTAGAGCGCCCACCCCTCCACGAACGCCGTATAGAAGGCCTGCTGGCGCTGGGGCGGGAGCTTCTCCAGCTCCTGCGCGATGGCGATCTGGAGGTGATGGCCGGGCACGCCCTCGTGGTACGCCGTGGACTCGGTCGAGATCGTCTTGCGCGACTCGGGATCGGAGGTGTTGATCATGACGTGCCCCGGCCGCGAACCGTCCTGCGCCGGCTGCTGGTACTGCGCTCCGGCCGCCTCCTTCTCCCGGAACTCCTCGACCTTCATGACGACGAGATCCGCCTTCGGCAGCCGGCCGAAGAGCTTCGGAAGCTGCGGCTTCATCCGGTCGATGAACTTCCGGTAGGCGGTGAGGATCTCTTCGCGCGAATGGAAGCGCCGCTTCGGGTCCTTCTCGATCGACGCGGCGAGCGCCTTCCAGTCGGTGAACCCGAGCCGCTTCGCCACCGCCATCATGTCCTTCTCGATCGCCGCGACCTGCTCGACGCCGATCCGGTGGATCTGCTCCGGAGTCAGGTCCGTCGTCGTCTGCCGCTTGACGCGGACGGCGTACCGCTCCTGGCCGTCCGGCAGCGACCACATCCCCGGCTCCGTGCGGCCGCGGGGCGCGTATTCCTCCTTCACGAACTTCGCGAACTTTGCGTACGCCGGCGCGACCGAATCGCGGACCGCTCCGAGGACGGCCGAGCGAAGCCGCGACTTGTCCTCCTCCGCGAACGAAGCCGGCATCTTCGACAGCGGCATCGTGAAGGGGGACTCCTCCGGCTTCTTGTCCGCGATCCCCTGGGTCTGCGTCACGACTTTCTCGAGCAGGAACTTCGGCGGCATGAGTCCTTCGGCCATCCCCTTGCGCATCTGGACGACGTTCTCGTCCATGAGGCGCGGGAGCGCCTTCAGCCGGGCGACGTAGTCGTCGTAATCCTTCACCGTCTGGAACGAGAGCAGCGAGACGAGCTGCGGGGCGTCGATGTGGATGCCGTAGATCTGGGTCACCGGCATTTCCCAGCTCTTGAACCGAGCGTCCTCGAGCTGCTCGCGGAAGCTCCGGACGAGCAGAGTCCGCGTGAGCGCCTCCTGCTCGGGAAAGCCGGTCGGATCGATCGCTTCGAAGCGTCCGAGAAACTCCTTCGTCTTCGCGAGATCCTTCTCGATCTCCTCCTGCGAGAAGTCCGTCACCTTGTCGTTCCAGCGCTTGTCGCCGAGGATCGACGCGAACTCGGGGTTGTGGGAAAGCGTGTACTCCCAGTGCTCCGCGAGCAGCTCGCTCATCTGTTTGCGGCGTGCCTCGAGATCCGCGGCCGGGGCGGCCGCGAGCGTGAAACCGGTCGTCACGAGAAAACCCGTTATCGTCAGGATTCGGAACATACGTCCTCCCGAATCCTGTTGGTTACGGATGAGCGGTCGGAAGGTTCGACGCGGTTCGGACCCTCCCGTCGTCGCAGCCCGCCGTTCTGTCCCTCATAGGGCACGGCCGGAAATCAGTCCGAGGATCAGACGAGCATGCCGCCGGATTCTGGATTTCGGGAGGCCGCCATTCGCGCAGCCCACCCCGCGTATCGAGGCGGGCTGCGCTGCGGCCCTGTTATTTCTGGAAGGTGCCTTCGGTGATCGTCTGGTTGCCGCTCGCGTCGATTGCCAGGACCTCGAAGTCATGCTCACCCGAGCCGAGAGAGCTTGCGAATTCCGGCGGGAGCGTCACGCTCCTCGCCGAAGCCGGGAGGGTGACCTGAAACGGGTCGACGATGACCTGGTAACCGACGATGTTGATGTCCTCGTCCGGAAAGCCCTCCGGTGGACCGGTCACCTCGGTCCAGCTGATGACGACGGTGTTGCCGTTCACCGTCGCGGAAACGGAGGGCCCGGCCGGAATCGCGTGCGAGAGCGTCGGGCGGCTCGTCAGACGGTGTCCGTCGACCGTCTCGCCGATGAACGTGTATCTCTCGTCCGGAAAGAGCTCCAGAAGTTCCTCGAGCGGGACGTCGTCCAGACTGGGCTCCGCGCCCTCGAAGAAGAGCTCCGTGAGCCCGAGCTCCGCGTACGGCCCTTTGCCCTCGACCTCGAAGATCGTGCGCCCGTCCGGATGAACGATCTTGACCGTCCTCCAGTCTTCTGCGTCGAGGAAGACGTGAACCCCCAGGTCGTTCGCGCTGGAGTTGTACTCCCAGTAGATCTTGGCTATCGGGAATCCGATGCCCCGAGCTTCCGGGACGGCGACACCGAGGAGAGCCACCGCTGCCGCCAGCAAAACCGACAACCTGCGCACATGTCTTTTCATCCCGATTCCTCCTGTTTGTTCGTCAGTGACGAGTCCGTTCTGGACGAGCACGGCCGCTCCGCAAGCGGGCCCTCCGAGCCCGGCGTCAATGCGCGCGGCTCGGATCTCAGGGCTCGACGACCTCCGTCAGCTCGAGGCCATCGTCGAACACCAGCCCCGTCCCGGGGCAATAGATCTTCGTCGAGGTTCCCTTTTCGAGCGGGGTGGTTTCCTCGACTTCCACGCAGTCTCCGAAATCGCCGGCGGGCAGTTCCAGTTCCAGATTCATCGCAACGTGCTCGGCGCGATCCAGAGCGACCTCCGGTGCGATCTCCTGGAAGTAACGGGCACCGAGCAGGAATGCTCCGCCCGGCATGATCAGCCCCGGCCGGGCGCCGTTCATTCCGGCTTCCCATTCGCCTCCGGCGCCCACCACTTCCTCGCCGAAGTAGTACACGTCACGGGTCTCGTCGCACACGGCGAAGAAGTTCCGTGAGACCTCCACCACCTCGCCCTCCACCGTCTCGTGCTCTTCGACGACGCGGGTCGTGACGGTCGTCGGTACCCCGTCGATCTCGAACGTGACGTCGTGTGTCTCGGTGAGCACGGTGATGACGAGCACTTCGAGCTCGTCGCAATCCCCTTCCGCGACGCATTCCGCATTGCTGAAGTGGAGCTCGCGCTCCGGCTGCAGGATGAAATACGGATTCCCGCCGACGGTCTGGAAGGTGCACTCGCCGAGCGGGAACGTGTCGGTGAACTCGCGCTTGTCCCCGGCGAGAACGCCGAGCGGCAGGAGGGCAAGGGCGAATGAGCAGGCGGCGATCGCTTTGCGGTTCATGGCATCTCCTTGTCGGACATCGTCTCTGGCGCAGAAGCCCCGACGTTTCGGCCCTGCTATCCTCGTTGGATGCCGCGCGGCCGGAGATCCTTCGCGCCGGCGCTCGCGATCGCCGCCTGGCTTCTCGCGGGTCCAGGCGCGCCGGC
>DASUAD010000389.1:0-2812 GCA_035763965.1 Thermoanaerobaculia bacterium
CCGGCACGATGTCGGGAGAGTAGTTCGAGAGATAGGTCATCCGGTAGAACGGCGTTTTGGGGTTGGGGAAGTAGATCCAGTTCTTCGGCGACGGCGATGGTCGACGCAGACCGATGCCGACGGAGAAGAGCCGGTTGAACATCAGCTTTTTCGTCGCGGCCCGGACGTCTTCGGGGGCGTGCCGGAGGCGCGCCACGAACGACTCCAGGGGAAGTGTCGTCAGGAGTTTTTCGTATCGCGCCGAGGAGCCGTCGGCGAACCCGATCTCCCGCCGCTCCTCGTCGACGCAGACCGCGCGCTTGCGGAACCGCACGCGGTCCCCGATGTGGGGCAGCACCGCGAGCCAGAGTCCGACCGTACCCTTCGTCGCCGGATAGCCGAACGTCGCGTTCGGGCCCCAGTCCACGTTCTGGGGAGCAAGCGTGGTCTCGAGCGCCTTCTTCCAGTCCACGACGCTCACCCGCTCGGCGATCCAGTAGAAGCCCATCTTCGACAACGGCGTCGCCCAGACTTTGAGGTTGTAAGGGACCATGAAGTGTTTCGCGACCCCCGCACCGAACTTCGCGTACACCCACTCCTCGAAGTTGCGGAATGCGCGGTCGCGGTCGATGGTCTGCGACTCGATCAGACCGATGAGACACTCGATCATCGCCTCCTCCGGAAGAGAGGAGAGATGGTTCTGGAACGGATAACGGACGTAGCGGTCCTCGAACTTGATCCAGCTCTCGCGCTCGATCCGCCGCATCCCGTCCTTTCCGAGCATCTTCTCGAGGAAGTCGTTGAAGTAGGGATATCCCGAGAAGATGATGTGGCCCGAGACGTCCCACGTGTATCCCTTCGGGTCCTCGAAGCTGGTGGCGAGGCCGCCGATGTGCCCGGCGCGCTCGAATACCTCGAAATCGCCGACCCCGCGCTCGCGCAACCGGTAGGCCGCACCGAGGCCGGTCGGTCCCGCTCCCAGGATCGCGATGGACGTCATTCGCTCGAGCAGTGACCCGGCTTTGACCAGACGCTTCATCGCATCCGCGCGGCGGATCTCGCCGCGCAGGTCGAACAGGTATCGGACGACGCGCGAGATCGTGCCGAGCATTTTCCACGGCCGGTGAATGCTCTGCCCCGCTTCGCGGGGAAAGTGGCGGACGACAACCTCCGCGACCTTCCAGCCAGCGATCCGACAGCGCGCGAAGATCTCGTCGCCGACGAAGTTGATCCGGTGGCGGATCTCGATCCGGCGCGCGACATCCTTCCGGAAGGCGCGGCATCCGCCGTTGATGTCATGGAGAGGTGATCCCAGGACCCACCGAGAGAATGTGTTCAATCCCTTCGAGAGGATGAGCCGGGGCCACGGGTCATAGCGCTTCTTCTTCCATCCGAACACGACGTCGGCGCCCTGCGCGATCGCCTCGAGAAACTTCGGCGCGTCGGCCATCGTGTGCTGTCCGTCTCCGTCGACGACCATCACGACCTCTCCCGGGGTGTTGCGCAGAGCCGTCTCCGTGGCCACGGCGTATCCCTTGTTTCCGTCGTGGTGCACGACGGAAATCCTCGGGTCCCGGGCCGCGAGCGAGTCGGCGATTTCGCCCGTCCGATCGCGGCTTCCGTCGTTCACGACCAGGACGCGCCAGTCGAGGCCGTCGATCGCAGAGAGCGAGGCGACGGCCTCCGCGACGGTTTTCTCGATCGAGCCCTCCTCGTTGTAGGCGAGAAAGCCGACGCCGAATCGCGGCTCCTTGTCAGCGGACATAGATGATCCATCCCGCGGTCGCCACCCACCCGAGCACGATGAGTAACAGCCAGGGGTCGTCGATCAGGAGTGCCTGCGTCGGATTTCCTCCGCCCCCCCGGCGGTACACGAGGCGCACGTATCGGGCGACGCCCAGAACGACGAAGGGGACCGTCGCACCGAAGGAGTGCCCGTGGAACTGGAGCGTGTGCGGGGCCACGCTGTAGGCGCCGTAGGAAGCGACGGTCGTGAGCGCGGTGACGATGAAGAGGAAATCGAGCCCTTCCGACTTGTACTTGGCCAGTACGGCCCGGTGCTCGGAGGCCACGCGGTGTCCGGCTCTCTGCAGCTCCCACTGCCTCTTTCCGACGACGAGGAAGAGCGCGAGCAGGTAGGCGCATAGGAACAGGAAAGTCGAGGGAGGCACTTCGGCGAGTGCGGCGCCGGCGAGAGCGCGGAGGGGCATTCCCGAGGCGACGATGAGCGCTTCAAGGAAGGGAATCCTCTTGAGCCAGAGCGAATAGGCGACCATCAGGGTGAGGTACAAGAGCGACCAGAGCCCGAAACGCCTCTGGATCAGGAACGCTCCGAGGACCGCTGCGACCGCGAGGACGATCGAGACCGTCACCGCCGTCGAAACCCGGAGCCGTCCGGATGCGAGCGGGCGCAACTTCTTGACGGGGTGGGCGCGGTCCCGCTCGCGGTCCATCACGTCGTTGATCAGATAAACGGCGCTCGAGACGGCGCAGAACACGACGAAACCGATGATCGCGAGCCGCCAGCCCCGCGCAGTCCCGAGCACGCCACCGAACAGAAACGGCAACGGCACGACCAGGTTCTTCACCCACTGCGCGGGGCGTGCGGAGGTGAAGAGTGCCGAGAGCCACCTCGCGTCGGGGAGCGAAGAGAGGGCCTGAGGCTCTCGCGGACTGGTCACAGGCATCGCGGCATTGTAAGGGAGAACGGTTCGATCTTTCTGTCGGCGATCGCCTCCGACAGTTACAATCGCGGCGGGGCGCCCCTCCCACGGAGGTCTCTTGCCGGTCACCGGTACGCTCATCGAAGGCAAGTACGAAATCCTCGCGAAGA
>DASUAD010000390.1:0-3150 GCA_035763965.1 Thermoanaerobaculia bacterium
CCGGGAACCTGCCGCGCTCGAAGATTTTCTCACCCGCGAGAAACGTCGCCTCGACGACGCCGAGGAGCGTGCGGCCGAGGTACGGAGTCAGGGGGTGGCGGTGGTGGATCGAACCCGCGTCGACCTCGAACGACGATTCTGGATCCCAGACCACGAGATCGGCGTCGAATCCCGGAGCAATCCGGCCTTTGCGATCCGCGACTCCGGCGAGACGCGCGGGCGCCGCGCAAAGCCACTCGGCCAGGAGCTCGATCGGGTGGCCGCGGCGGCGCGCCTCCGTCCAGACCGCGGGCAGCCGGAGCTCGAGCGAGGAAATCCCGCCCCACGCCGAGAGGAAGTCGCCGGTCCCGAGGCCCTTCAAATCCGGGGGGCACGGCGAATGGTCGGAGACGATCATCCCGATCGCACCGTCCGCGAGACCCTTCCACAGGCGCTCCCGGTTCGCGCGGTCGCGAATGGGCGGCGCGCACTTGAACTCCGTAGCGCCGTCGGGGACGTCCTCCGCCGCGAAGAAGAGATAGTGCGGGCAGGTCTCGGCGGACAAAGGGAGTCCGTCGGAGCGGGCGCGTTCGATCTCGGTGACCGCTCCGGCCGACGACACATGAACCACGTGGATTCGCGCGCGACTCTCACGGCAGAGCCGCGCGAGAAGCGCGACCGCCGCGTCCTCCGCGAGCGAAGGCCGGGTCGCGAGATAGGTCGCGTAGCTTCGCGGGTCTCCCGCGCCCGGCGGCGCGATCCGGCGCGGATCCTCGGCGTGGACGAGGAGAACGGCGCCGATCCGTGCGATCTCGATCAGTGCCTCCGCGAGATCGGCCTCCGACACGTCGCCGAACTCCGGCACGCCGGAGGGAACGAGGAAGCACTTGAAGCCCGGGACGCCCAGATCCGCCATCGCGGAGAGCTCACCGGCGTTTCCGGGGACGACGCCGCCCCAGAATCCCACGTTCACGAAGCACTTCCCGGATGCTGCGGCCGACTTCTCGCGAAGGGCGGCGAGAGAAGTCGTCGGCGGAACGCTGTTCAGCGGCATGTCGAAGATCGTCGTCACGCCGCCGGCCGCGGCCGAGCGCGTCGCGGTCTCGAAGCCCTCCCAGTCCGCGCGCCCCGGCTCGTTGACGTGGACGTGTGTGTCGACGAGGCCGGGCATGATGACGCGGTCCGCGAAGTCGAGAAGGCGAGCGCCCTCCTCGGTCCCTGCGGCGAGCGGGAGCAACCCGGCGATCCGGCCGCGGCGAACCAGGATCGAGGCGGGGCGCACCCCCTCCGGAGTCACGACCCTCCGGCTCCGGACGATGGAAGTCGCGTCCGTCAAATCAATGATTCAATTCGCCCGTGCGTACGTGGGCGGTCGTGGCGCGCCTGGTCCTGATCACGTTCGTTCTCCGGGGCACCTTCGAGACGATCATTCTCTCCCGCCGCGCGCGAATCGTGAGGCTCCGGTGACCGAATACCGCCCGCTCGAGCTCTCCTCGACCGACTTCCGCGCGATGGTCGAGGCGGCGACGGAGAAGCTCATCGAGTACGTGGAGTCGCTCCCGCAGCAACCTTCCGCCGACACCGAAGGAAGCTCGGAACTCGCCCGCTCGCTCGTCGAGCCGCTGCCCGAGTCGGGTCGGCCGTATGAAGAGCTGCTCGACTTCCTCTTCGAGAAGGTCGTGCGCAAGGGATTCGGGACCGCCGGACCGGGATACCTCGCATACATTCCGGGCGGAGGGATCCTCCATTCGGCGGTTGCGGATCTCATCGCCGACGGCGTGAACCGTTACGTCGGCGTCTTCGCCGCGGCGCCCGGTCTCGCCCAGCTCGAGGCGAACGTCGTCCGGTGGTTCGGCGACATCGTCGGCTACCCCGCGACCGCCCGTGGCTTCCTGACGACGGGCGGCTCGCTCGCGAACTTCTCGGCGGTCGTCACCGCGCGTCGAGACCGGCTGCCTGACGACTTTCTCTCCGGGACCCTCTACGCGTCGGACCAGTCGCATCATTCCGTCGAGAAGGCCGCCATGCTCGCCGGGTTCCCGGAGTCGAGCGTCCGCACGATCCCGTCGGACGACGCCTTCCGCATCCGCCTGGATGCGCTCGGGGAATCGGTATCCAGGGACCGGGCCGCCGGACGCCGCCCGTTCTTCGTCGTCGGCAACGCCGGCACGACGAACACGGGGGCAGTGGACGACCTGGCGGCGCTCGCCGATTTCTGCGCGCGCGAACGGCTGTGGTTTCACGTCGACGGGGCATACGGGGGGTTCTTTCTCCTGACCGCGCGCGGACGGAAGGCGCTGGAAGGGATCGAACGCTCCGACTCCGTGGTGCTCGATCCCCACAAGGGGCTCTTCCTTCCGTACGGAACGGGATCGCTCCTCGTTCGCGATGGCGAATCGCTCCGGCGCGCGCACGCGCTCTCCGCCGACTACATGCCGACGATGCAGGACGACCCCGACCTCGTGGACTTCAACCTGATCTCGCCGGAGCTCTCACGAGACTGGCGCGGCCTTCGGGTCTGGCTTCCGATCGCCATGCACGGCATCGGGCCCTTCCGGCGCAATCTGGAGGAGAAGCTGGAGCTCACGCGCCGCGCGACCGAAGAGCTCCGGGAAATCCCGGGCATCGAGATCCTCGCCGAGCCGCAGCTGTCGATCGTCGCTTTCTGTCTCGCGCGACCGGGCGCCGGCGCGGACGAGACGAACGCGCTCAACCGGCGCTTCCTCGACGCGATCAATTCCCGCAGACGCGTGTACCTGACCGGGACGATGCTCGGCGCCCGCTTCGCCCTGCGCATCTGCGTCCTGTCCTTCCGGACGCACATGGATCGCATGCGCGAGGGAATGGACGACATCCGCGCGGCCGCGGAAGAGCTGCGCGGCTGAGCTTCGAGTCCGTCCTCTTTTCCCAGCACGTCGCGGCAACCGGACATGCGCTCGAGCACCATCGACTACTCGCTCTTCGTGAACGGGGTCACGAACCCCACCGCCGCGCAAATCCACAGCGGCGCGGTCGGCGTCGCGGGCCTGCAGCAGAGCATCTTCGATCTGATGGACGCCGTGCCGCAGTCGGAGCGTCGCATCGACGACTACTTCGTCACCGACTCGACGAGCGGAGGGCCGATCGTCGTGTACGCCGCAGTCGTGGACAACCACACCGGAGACGGTTATT
>DASUAD010000391.1:0-5914 GCA_035763965.1 Thermoanaerobaculia bacterium
GGAGGCGCTGGCGCGCGAGAACGCCGGACTCCTCGGCCGCATCCGCGGCCTCGAAGAGGAGAACGCGGAACACCGCGAGCGCGAGCGGGTGCTCAAGGACACGCTTCTCTCGGCGCAGCGCGCGGCGGACGACATCCGCGGAGCAGCGCAGACGAAGGCCGAGCTCATGGTGCAGGAAGCGGAGGACTCCGCTGAGCGCCTCACGCACAACGCCCTCCAGCGCGCCGCCGAGATCGAGAAGGCGATCCACGACCTGAAGCTCGGGCGGGCGAACTTCCGGCTCGAGGTCCAGAAGATGCTCGAGCTCTTCCAGCAGGTCCTGGAGATGGACCGGAAGCAGGACGAAGAGGACCGGCCGCTGTCGTACTTGAGGCGCAATCCCGGTTAAGAGCGACGCAGCTCCGGCACCCCCCTCATCCGAGCCCTCGGCCGCTCGCTTCGCGAGAACGCGACCTGCGGTCGCGGCCGAGGACTTTGCTGTCGGCGAGGGGGGACCCCTCGCGCACCGAGGGAGAGGGGACGCGTTGTCTCTCGGGTAGTCTCTCGGCGTGAACGCACTGTCCCACTCCCTCGATATCCGCGGCGCGGCGACGCTCGCCACCCCCGTCGGCTCGACCGCCCGGCGCGGCCGCGGACAGCGGGAAATCCTCCGGCTGAAGCAGCCGGCGGTCCGCGCGGAGAACGGCGCCCTCGTGTTCGTCGGCGCCGAGTCGGACTATCGGCGCGAATACTCGAGCCGCCCGGCGGACGTCACTCTCGACGCGGCCGGCGGGACGCTGCTGCCGGGGTTCGTCGATGCCCACACGCATCCGGTCTGGACGGGCGACCGCGGCGAGGAGATCGGCCGCCGTCTCGCCGGGGAGAGCTACTCGAAGATCGCCGCGGAAGGCGGAGGGATTCTCGCGACCGTGCGGGCGACCCGCGCGGCGTCCGACGACGATCTCTCGGCAGCCGTTCGACGCCGCCTCGCCGCGATGCTCGCGCACGGCACGACGACCGTCGAGGCGAAGTCCGGCTACGGGCTGACGGTCGAAGACGAGCTCCGCGCGCTGCGGCTCCTGAAGACTCTCGACGGGGAACCGGACCTGCCCGCGATCGTTCCGACGCTCCTCGCCGCGCACGAGATCCCCCCCGAGTACCGCGGGCGGCGGGGCGACTGGGTCCGGATCGTGGCGGACGAGATCGTGCCGCGCGCCGCGCGCGAGGGGCTCGCGCGCTTCTGTGACGTCTTCTGCGAAGAGGGGGTCTTCAGCGTCGCGGAGTCCCGGACGATCCTCGAGGCGGCCCGCCGGGCGGGCCTCGGTCTGCGGATCCACGCCGACGAGCTCGCCCGGTCGGGCGGGACGGTCCTCGCCGCGGAGCTCGGCGCCGCTTCGGCCGACCACCTCCTGTTCGCGGGAGACGACGAGATCGCCGCGCTCGCCCGGTCACAGACGGTCGCGGTGATCCTGCCCGGGACGGCGTGGTGGATGCGGTCGCGCCGGGCGCCCGCCCGGGCGATGATCGAAGCCGGAATACCCGTCGCCGTGGCGTCCGACGCGAACCCGGGCACCTGCTTCACCGAGTCTCTCGCATCCGTCGCCCCGCACGCCTGTCTCGACTCGGGCCTGACCGTGGAGGAGACTCTCACCGGAATGACCTTGAACGCCGCGGCCTCGCTCGGCCTCGCGGACAGGATCGGTTCGATCGAGCCGGGCAAAGCGGCGGACGTCGTCGTCCTCGACGCGCCCGACGACCGCCATCTCGTCTACCATTGGGGCGTCAACCTGGTCTCGACCATCGTGAGAAACGGACGCATCGTCACTTCCCAGTCGTGAACTTCGAGAAGCTCTCGTTCGAAGACCTCCTCGCCGCGCTCGCCTCCGACGCGCCGACGCCGGGAGGAGGTACGGCCGCCGCTCTCGCCGGCGCCATGGGCGCGTCGCTCGCCGAGATGGTCGCGGCGCTCACGCTCGCGAAGGAAAAGTACGCCGCTTCGCACGAGGCCGTCCGACCGATCGGGGTCGCGGCGGCGCACGCACGCGAGCAGCTCCTCCGGCTGGCGCAGGAGGATTCCGACTCCTACGACGCCGTCGTCGCCGCCCGGCGGCTGCCGAAGGAGACCGACGCGGAGAGGGAGGAGCGGACGCGCCGCATGTCCGACGCGAACCGGACCGCCGCGGAGGTGCCGATGCGCACGGCCCGGGAAGCGGCGGGACTGCTCGCCGCCCTCCCCGACCTCGCCGAGAAAGGCAACCCCAATGCCGCCTCCGACGCCGGCGCCGCGGCGCTCCTCCTCGAAGCCGCGGTCCAGGGAGCGCTCTTGAACGTCGCGATCAATCTCGGGGGAGCGGACGACGCGCGGTTCACCGCGCGCATGACGGAGGAATGCGAGCGCGTCGGTCGCGAAGCGTCCCGGCTGCGCGAAAAGATCCTCGCCGCCGTTCGCGCGCGCCTCTAGAGGCTCCTCGAAGTCCCTGAAGCTTCGGGAGTTCCCCGCGCGGTGACGCGGAAGCGGATTCCGCTTGACAGCTGCGTGCCTCTTTGCTACTCTTTTTTTATTAACTCGCGCGATTCCGGAAACGGGTCGCGCGTTTTCTTTTCTGTCTCCGCGATTCTTCCCGTAATCCCTTCCGGCTTCGTTCGTTACGGACACGCGCGCAGCGACCCCCCTCTCGGATCTTCGGTCCTCTGCCGCAGTTACGGCGCGATTTCAGGCTCTTTTCTCACCGCCGGATCTTTGGAATGGCGAAAAAGGGGTCTGTCCCCATTCCCCGAAAAAGTGGTCTGTCCCCACTTCCGCATTTCCACAGTTCCCGTTTCCCCCGATTTCCGAGACCCGGCCACTAGAATCGCGCCCTCATGGCCGAGGCGCCCCCCAAGCTCTACCTCGTGGACGCGATGTCGAACATCCACCGCGCGTACCACGCCATCCAGCGGCTCTCGACGGCCGCCGGGCGCCCGACCAACGCGATCTACGGCTTCGTGACCATGCTCCGCAAGATGCTGCGCGAGCACGCCCCGGAGTACCTCGCGGTCGCCTGGGACGGCCCGCAGCGGACGGTACGGCACGAGGCCTACGCCGACTACAAGGCGAACCGGGTGCCGATGGCCGACGACCTCGCCGCCCAGATCCCCGCGATCCGGCAGATCCTGGACGCCTACCGCATCCCGGTCCTGGAGCTCCCCGGCTACGAAGCGGACGACGTGATCGGCACGCTGGCGAAGAAAGCGTCGGCGATGGGGTTCGACGTCGTCATCGTCACGGCCGACAAGGACATGCTCCAGCTCGTCGGACCGCGCATCCGCGTCTTCCACACGGGCCGCGAAAAGTTCCTGGACGAGGCCGGCGTGCGCGAGTTCTTCGGCGTCGCTCCCGAACAGGTCGCCGACGTGCTCGCGCTCATGGGCGACAGCGTCGACAACATCCCGGGAGTGCCCCGCGTGGGAGAGATCACCGCGAAGAAATGGATCGCCGAATACGGCGATCTCGCGACCCTGCTCGCCCGCGCCGACGAGATCAAGGGGAAGGTCGGGGAGAGCCTGCGCGAGCACAAGGAGGACGCTCTCGTCTCGAGACGGCTCGCAGAGATCCCGACCGACCTGAACATCCCGTTCGAGCCGGACGCGCTCCGCTGCGCTCCGGCCGACGCGAAGAGACTGAAGGATCTCTTCGTCGAGCTCGAGTTCCATTCGCTCGCCGCGGAGATCCACGACGAATCGGCGGTCCGTCCCGAGATCTCGGCCGTCCGCCGCAAGCCCGGCGAGCCATTCCAAATCGATCCCCCGGGCGCGCTCGGCTTTACCGTCCTGAAGTCGAAGGACGCCGTGCTGCTGGCGGTTTCCGACGGCGAAAATGTCGAGATCGCCGAGGAGCCGGGCGCCGCGATCGTGCGGCGCTGGCGGGCGCTCGACCGACCGGGCCGCGTGGTCACGACGGCCGACGCCAAATCGCTCGACGCCCTTCTGGCGCGCGAGGGAGTTTCCGTCCAGGCGGACGTGTTCGACGTCTGCCTCGCGCAATACGTGCTGTCGCCGGGAGCGGGCAGCTCGGAGTTCGAGGTCATGGCGTTCCAGCGTCTCGGCCAGCGCCTCACGACGGACAAGGAGGCGGGCATCGTGTCGTGCACCCTGCCGGAGGGCTATGCGGTCGAGACGGCAGATCGCTGGCTCGGGGAGCGCGCGACCGGGACTGTCGTCCTCGCGGAGAGGCTTCGCGCCGAGATGGAGAAGAAGCCGGAGCTCGAAAAGATCTACCGCGAGATCGAGCGGCCGTTGACGCCGGTGCTCGCTCGAATGGAGCTCGCGGGCATCCGCGTCGACATCCCGTACTTGAAGGAGATGTCCGCGCGCATGGACCGCGACCTGCGCGCGCTCGAGGAGAAGATCTGGGCGGAAGCAGGCGAGCAGTTCAACGTCAACTCGCCCGTCAAGCTCGGCCAGATCCTCTTCGAGAAGATGAAATACCCGGTCGGCAGGAAGACCGCCAAGACGCGCGTCTCCTCGACGGGCGTCGAGGTCTTGAACGAGCTCGCGGAGCAGGGCTACCCGATCGCAAAACTCGTCATCGAATACCGCGAGATCTCGAAACTGAAGGGCACCTACGTCGACGCGCTGCCGCAGCTCGCCGACTCCGAATCCCGGGTGCACTCCTCCTTTCACCAGACGGTCGCGGCCACGGGCCGGCTGTCCTCCTCCGATCCGAACCTGCAGAACATCCCGATCCGCACCGCGGCGGGACGGGAGATCCGCCGCGCGTTCGTCGCGCCGGCGGGACGCAAGCTCGTCATCGCGGACTACTCGCAGATCGAGCTCCGCATCCTGGCGCACCTCTCGAACGACGCGGCGCTCATCGGCGCGTTCGAGCGCGGCGACGACATCCACCGCGCGACGGCGTCGAAGATCTTCGGCGTCTCGCCGGATCTCGTCTCGACGGAGATGCGGTTCGCGGCGAAGCGGATCAACTTCGCTCTCCTCTACGGCATGGCGGCGTACACGCTCGGCAGGGACCTCGGGGTCTCGACGGCGGAGGCCAGGAGCTACATCGAGTCCTACTTCGCGCAGTTCCCGGCGGTGCGCGGGACTCTCGACGGCATCCTCGAGGAAGCGCGCCGGACGAGAGAGGTGCGGACGATCTTCGGCCGGGTCCGTCCGATCCCCGACATCCACGCCTCCAACGGAATGGTCCGCGGGAACGCAGAGCGGATGGCGTTGAACGCGCCGTTCCAGGGTTCCGCGGCGGACATCATCAAGATCGCGATGGTCCGGCTCGACCAGGCCCTCACCGAAAGGAAGTCCGGCGCGCGGATGCTCCTGCAGGTGCACGACGAGCTCGTGCTCGAGGCGCCGGAAGACGAGGTCGAGGAGGCCTCCGCGCTCGTGCGGGGCGTGATGGAGGGCGCGGCCCAGCTCCGGGTCCACCTCGCCGTGGACGTCGGGGCCGGCGACAACTGGCTCGACGCGAAAAAGTGACCGGCGTCACGTTTCGCTATACTTCCGCCCCGATTTCATGAAGATCCCGTTCTGTGTCGCCGCGGTCCTCGCCGCCGGTCTGGCGACCGGATTGGCCCGCGCGCAGCAGCCCGAACCGACGCCGACCCCGGCGCCCTCGCCGCCTGCGGAAGCCGCTCCCCCCGCGACGACACCGGAAACCGCTCCTCCCCCTGCGCCGACGCCGGAGCCTCCTCCTCCGCCTGCGGCGCCACCGGAGGTCACTCCTCCCCCTGCGCCGGTGCCGGAGGCTGCTCCTCCGCCCGCGGCGACTCCGGAGGCCGTTCCGTCTCCCCTCGCAGCGCCCGCCGTTGCGCCCCCGACGACGCCTGCGCCGACGGCAGAGGTCGTCGCGCCGGCCGCGCGCGTGACGGACCCCGCCCTGGTCGCGATTCTTCAGGCGCCGCCGGAGAACCCATTCGGCCTCGCGGCGGAGGTCCCTGCC
>DASUAD010000392.1:0-5472 GCA_035763965.1 Thermoanaerobaculia bacterium
GGCAGCGAAGGGAGTCTTCCGCGAATACCGCCTGCCCGCGGCCGGCGCGCGGCCGACGGGTATCGCCGTCTCCGTCTACGGCGAAGTCTGGTTCACTCAATTCGGCGCGAACAAGATCGGACGAATCTCGCAGACTGGCCAGCTGATGGAGTACTCGATTCCGACGCCGAACAGCGGGCCGCTCGGCATCACGACGGTCGCGATCAGCCGAGATGCCTGGTTTACGGAGTTCAATGGGAACAAGATCGGACGAATCACGGCCGAAGGCGTGATCACGGAGTTCCCGATCCCGACCCCGGGGAGCGCCCCCTACGGGATCACCGGAGAGATCACCGACTCCGCCGTGTGGTTCACCGAGCTGAACGGCAACAAGCTCGGCCGGATCTCCCCGGAGGGCTTAATCACGGAGTTCGCGATTCCGACTCCGGACTCCCTCCCCATGGGGATCAGCCGCGGGCCGTGGGGAACCGACGTCTGGTTCACCGAGTCCCGGGCGAACAAGATCGGTTGGATGTTCCGTGAAGGCGGAACCGTTACGGAAATCCCGATACCAACTCCGAGCAGCGGGCCCGCCGGCATCACCATGGATTCCTCGGGGCGAATCTGGTTCACCGAATCCAACGCGGGCCGCATCGGAAGAATCGCCCGGCCCGTCACGGATTTAGTCATCGAGGAGTTCACCTTGCCGGATCGAGAAAGCGGTCCTGTCGCGATCGACACTCGGGAAGACGGTACGGTCTGGTTCACGGAACGCTTCGCGAACCGGATCGGTCGGATCGACCTCGCTGACAAGGTCGTCGAGTATCCGATGGCGAACGCGGGCGAGCCGTCCGGGATCGTCGGCGACCGGTGGTACGTATGGTTCACCGATCGCGCGACGGGAAAGGTCGTTCGGATGGTGCGCGACGCCGTTGTGCTCGTCGGGGCCGGCGTATCCGGAAGCTGGGACACCGAGTATCGGTTCGCGAATCCGAACTCGTACGCGACCGGTGTCACGCTCGGCGTCTTTTTCGAGCCGAACCTGATCTGCTCCGTGAACTGTCCGCAAGACGCGAGCGGACTGCTGCTTCCCACCCTGGGAACTGGCACTTTGAGGGCTTCGCAGGCCGCGTTTTTCTTGCGAAGCCTTCGACCCGTGTATGTCCGCAGCTCGGAAGACTCTCCGGCGACCGTCACGGCGCGCGTTCTCAACACTGCCCGGCCATCCCAGGGAATCGAGATTCCGGCGGTCCGCCTCTCAACGCTCTGGGAACTAAAGCTGTCGGTGCTTGCCTTTCCGGGGGCAAGCAGAGGATCGTCCGTCCACGGCAATCTCGTCTTGAGCGAGGTGGGATGGGACGACGCAGTCACCGTTCTCGTCGAGGCGCTCTCGCCGGACGGAG
The DNA here is from genome assembly GCA_035763965.1 of Thermoanaerobaculia bacterium. Taxonomy (GTDB): domain Bacteria; phylum Acidobacteriota; class Thermoanaerobaculia; order UBA5066; family Gp7-AA6; genus Gp7-AA6. The sequence goes on from DASUAD010000392.1 coordinate 1,383, forward strand.
TCCTACTCGGCGACGCATCTTTCCAGATTGTGGCCGGATCGACGCTCTTTCTCGTCGACGTTCTGGCGCAGCTCGGCGTCGCAGAGCTCGACGGCGGGCAGATTCGCGTGACGCGGACCGCTGGGGACGGCCTGATGTGGGGACTCCTCGCAACGGTCTCCGACGACGGGCAAGTCACCGTCAGCCTGGGGATGAACCCGTAGCTTTTCAAACGGAGTTCCCCGCCCGCACGTAGACCGGGTAGTCCATGAGAGGTGCCCGAGCCTTCGCCGTTGCCCTCCTCTACCCCTGCGGCGTCGCTCTCGCCCAGACCACGACACCTCCGACGGCCTCGGCTGCCGCTTCGGCGTCACTCGTGATCCCCGCCGATGAGCACACGAAAACGGCCGCCGGGGGATCGTTCGAGCTCGAGCTCTCGATCTCGAGATCCTTTTCCGCGGGAGTGATCGCGGGCTTCTGGAGCGGCGAGTCCGACTTCGACAAGAACTCGACGGAAAACTACTTCGGCGGAGTCCTGACCCACCGGTGGGGCGCCGGCAGAATCCGGCCGTTCCTCCAGATCGGCGGCGGCCTCTACTTTGTGAAACTCCAGTTTCAATCCCGAAACCGGTTCGCGCCCAGAGACAAAGACACCGTCGGGGGAGGCTTCGCGGGTCCAGGACTCGACTACATGCTTTCCTCCAACTCGGCGGTCGAAGTGAGGGCGCGCTACCACCTCGTGAGCGACGTCAGCGGCGTCCACACGGACTTTCTGGAGACTCAGCTCGGTTTGCGGTTCTTTTTCTAGCAGCCCCTCGGCGCGGTCAAACCTTCTCGGGCGGCCCTGCGTATCTCGCCGGAGATCGAGGAGGTCGCGCAATGGTCGAAGTGACGAAGCACGAGCCGGGGACGTTCTGTTGGGTGGAGCTCGGGACGAGCGACGGGGCGGCGGCAAAGAAGTTCTACACGTCGCTCTTCGGTTGGACGGTCAACGAATACCCGATGGGCGAAGGCGGCACGTACACGATGCTGCTGAAGAGCGGGAAAGAGGCCGGCGCCCTCTACCAGCTCGGCCCGGAGCAGAAGGGCGTACCGCCGCACTGGAACTCCTACGTCGCCGTCGAGAGCGCCGACGCCGCGGCTGCGCAGGCGAAGAAGCTCGGCGGCACCGTCGTCATGGAGCCGTTCGACGTCATGGAACACGGCCGCATGGCGATCGTCCAGGATCCGGCCGGCGCCGTCTTTTCCCTCTGGCAGCCGAAGGAGCACAAGGGCGCACAGGTCGTCAACGAGCCCGGCGCATTCTGCTGGAACGAACTCTACACGTCGGACCCGAAGCGCGCGTCGGACTTCTACACCGGTCTGTTCGGCTGGACCGTCAATGCCCGGCACATGGACTTCGGCGAGTACGTCATCTTCGAGCAGGGCACGTCGATGACGGCCGGCATGATGCAAGTCCCGAAAGAGTGGGGACCCGTCCCGCCGCACTGGCTCGTCTACTTCGCCGTGGACGACTGCGATCGGACGGTCGAGAAGGCGAAGTCACTGGGCGCCGGCGTCACGGTGCCGCCCTTCGACGTCCAGAACGTCGGACGAATGTCGATCCTGACCGATCCGCAGGGCGCGGCGTTCGCGATGATCAAGCTGAAAACGGCGTAGCGGTTGACAGCGTCTTCGGACTGCTGCGCACGGGTGCGCCAAACGTTCACATGGAAAACCCTCTTGTTGAGGTTGGCCTTCTCCGGGCGCGGCGGTAGGCTCGGCTCTGGACATTTTTTCTCGAGGAGGTCTCATCCATGGGCGAAAAGATCAAACACGAACCGGGGATGTTCTGCTGGGTCGAGCTCGCGACGAAGGACGGTCCGGCGGCGAAGAAGTTCTACACGTCGCTCTTCGACTGGCGAGTCAACGAGCTCCCCGTAGGAGACGGAACCACGTACTCGATGCTGGAGAAGAACGACAAGGAAGCGGGCGCGCTCTACGAGCTGACGCCCCTGCAAAAGGGCACGCCGCCGCACTGGAACTCCTACATCCGGGTCGCGAACGCGGACGCGGCCGCGGCGAAGGCAAAAGAGCTCGGCGGGAGGATCGTGACGGAGCCGTTCGACGTCATGGACCAGGGTCGAATGGCCAACATCCAGGACCCCACTGGCGCCACCTTCGCGGTCTGGGAGCCGAAGAAGCACACGGGCGCGGAAGTCGTCAACGAGCCGGGCGCCTTCTGCTGGAACGAGCTCTACACGACCGACCCGAAGAAGGCGGGCGACTTCTACTCGCGACTCTTCGACTGGACGAGGGAAACGATGCCTCTGCCGACCGGCCAGGAATACACCATCTTCAAGAAAGGGGATTCCCAGGCCGCCGGGATGATGGAGCTGCCCGCGGAGTGGAAGGTCTCACCGCACTGGCTCGTCTATTTCGCGGTGGACGATTCGGATCGGACCGTCAGCAAAGCCAGCGGGATGGGCGCGACGGTGATGGTTCCCCCGACCGACATTCCCAACGTCGGCCGGTTCGCGATCCTGAACGATCCGCAGGGCGCGGATTTCGCGGTCATCCGCATGGAGCCACGCACGTGAGTTCCTGGGGTCAGGCAGGCAAACTGGCAATTTTGGAAAATACCAAAATGCCTGCCTGACCCCATCAGATCTTCACGAACACCCGCTTGCGGTAGAGCAGCCCGCAGACCGCGACCCAGAACGCGAGGTACGCGAGCGCGAAGAGGAGCGACCCCAACCGCGCATCGGTGAACCGGTCGAACACGGTCCGGTAGATCGTCGCGTACAGAGAGCGCGGTTTCCCCTCGGGCCCGGGGAGCTTCACGGCGAGGATCAGGATCGTCACGAGCGTCGAGACGACGAACGCCGCGATCGGATTCCGCCCGAGCCACTCGAACGGGCGCGCCCATCCCTTCCATCCCTTCTCGTCCACCACCCAGAGACAGAGCGCGAGGGAGACCGCCGCAAGACCGCTCATGAAGAGCGAGTAGGACGAGGTCCACAGGTTCTTGTTGATGGGGAAGACGCGTCCCCAGATCGCTCCGAGGACAGTTCCGAGAGCCCCTCCCATCATGAGCCCGGTGACCTGTTGCTTCACCTTCGCCGCGATCAGCCACTCTCCCGCGAGCGCGCCGAGAAGAGTCGTCGCGACCGCCGGGATCGTCGAGAGCGGTCCCTCCGGATCCCAACCCGGCTTCCAGGTGTGCGAGCCGAGCACCACGCGATCCACGTACGCGGCGAGGTTCCCTTCGACGTCGAGCTGGCCGGCGCCGTAGCCGGGGACCGGGACGAGCGACATCAGCGCCCAGTATCCGAGGAGGAGCACGACCGTGGCCGCGACGACGCCGCGCCGGCCGAACGCGAGATAGATCGCGGAAGCGACGAGGTACACGACGCCGATCCTCTGGAGCACTCCGGGAATCCGCACGTGCTCCCTGTGGAAGAGAAAGAACGACAGCACGTTCAGAGCCAGGCCCAGGCCGAAGATGATCAGGCCGCGCTGGATCGAGTGACGGAGGAGCTCGCGCCGCGTCCCTCCCTGTGACCTCCTCCGTCCGAACGAGATCGCCATCGAAACGCCGACGATGAAGAGAAAGAACGGGAAGATCGTGTCCGTGTAGGTCCAGCCGTGCCACTCCGCGTGCAGGAGCGGCGGATAGACGTGCGCCCAGGTGCCGGGAGTGTTCACGACGATCATTCCGGCGATCGTGAGGCCGCGGAAGACGTCGAGCGAGAGGAGGCGCCGGGACGCTGTCGGGGTCGACGAAGGGGTCAGGTCTTCACTTGCCACCTTGCTCGGCAAAGTGACAAGGGCATCCGGGCTCACCGGTCGTTCCGGCGGCCCGTGAAGCCCTGATCCCACCGTCCCGCGAGCCCGTCCGGTTCCTTCCCGGCGGTCAGCCGCCCGACGACTTCGAGCTTGTCCAGGTCGATGACCGAGATCACGTCGGCGTTCGTCGAAGCGACCCACGCGCGCTTCCCGTCGGGCGCGACGAGCAGACCGACCGGTACCGGGCTCTTCCCGAAGCGCGTCGAGAAGACACGCGCCTCGCTGCCCAGAACCGCCTCCCGGTCCATCGGGATGCGCTTCACCTCTTTGCGCGATTTCACGT
>DASUAD010000393.1:0-3454 GCA_035763965.1 Thermoanaerobaculia bacterium
CTCTGCTGCGCCGCGATTCCGTGCAGCTGAACCTGAAAGGCGACACGCTCTCGAACGTTCAGTCCGAGTTCCACCGTCCCGTACCGGATCGGCCCGACGTCTCTCTCCCCCTCGAGATCAAAGGTCAGCAGGTGTTCTCGACCGCAGGCCGCACGACCGCGATCGAAGGCCTCGTCCGGCTGACGGCCGTCCAGATCGACCCGCCGGACTTCGAGGCGCGGCGCAAGACGGCATATGCGTCGGAGCTCCAGATGATTCGCGACACCGAACACGGCATGCGATATCTCGTGCCGGACCCCGCCCACCCCGGCGAGCGCATCGTCGAAGAGAAGATCTCGAAGAAGAGCACGTTCGGCCTCGCGGGCGCCTTCTATGACGACGCTCTCGACTACCCGATCCCGCTCCTCGGCATCCAGCACTTCAACTTCGACCTCTGGGGCAAGGGCAAGCAGCTCTCGGTCTTCTTCGGCGGCGCTCTGCTCACGGCGAACTACACGGATCCCTCCCTCGGCGGCGGACGCTTCGATCTGGGCGCGGATCTCTTCGCCGTCGCGTTCCCCTTCGGGGACGTCGCCTACCGGAACGGAAAAGAAGTCCCGGACGAGAAGATCAAGCACCTTCCGGCGGTCTTTCAGGTCAACGTCGGCCGGCCGGTCGGCCCTTACCTGAAGACGTCGCTCGGAATCTTCACACGGTGGGACAACTTCCAGCGCGACCCGGACACCGGTCCGGATTTCGTGACACCCGTCGACACTTTCACCGACGGCGCGGAGCTCCGGCTCGTCGGCAACTACAAGGGCTTCAATGCGACCGCGGTCGGCGGTTACTACCGCCGGCGGGAGTGGGATTTCTGGGGAGACCCCGCGACGTCGGAGTTCGATCCGAAAGAGCGCGACTATGTCAAGTACCAGCTCTCGCTGTCGAAGGACCAGTACTTTCCGGGGTTCCGCAAGCTGCACGTCGCATTGACGTACCTCGATGGTCAGGACCTCGACCGTTTCTCCAAGTACGAGTTCGGGGCCTTCTCCGGCGCTCCGATCCACGGATTCAAGAGTGGCAGCGTGAAGACGCAGACCGCGTACGTCGGCACCGTCTCGTACGGTCTCAACATCGAGGACATCATCCGCTTCGAGGGGATCTTCGACCAGGCGATCGTGCGCGACCGCCAGTCGGGATACGACTACACGTATTTCGCCGGGGCCGGTTTGCTCGGCTCGCTGAACGGACCCTGGCAGAACTCGCTCCTGCGCTTCGAGGTCGGAGTTCCGGTCGTGAGCCACGGCGTGAAGGGTTTCGTCGTCAACGTCATCCTGCTGAAGCTCTTCTGACGCGGAATCGAAGGATGGTCCCTTCGCTCTCCGTCGAGAGCAGCTCGTGACCCCCCTCCCGGCAGAACGCATTCACGTCCTCGACCGCGGCGGGGTCCGTCGCGAGCAGAAGGGCGACCGTCCCGGCGGGAGCGCGCGAAAGAGCGCGGGCGAGCCGGAGGACCGGAAGCGGGCACAGGAGGCCTCGGGCGTCGACTTCGAGATCCGGAGCCATGGCCGGTAGACGGTAGACGGTAGACGGTAGACGGTTCAACTCCAGCGTCGTCTCACGTCTCCCGTCTTCCGTCTCCCGGCTTGGTATCCTTTCTCCATGCCCGAGCCGATTCCCTTCCCAAGGTCGGTCACGCCGATCCACCGGGCGTTGATCTCCGTGCACGACAAGTCCGGCGTCGCCGATCTCGCCCGCGGGATCGCGGAGACGGGAGTGAAGGTCGTGTCGACCGGCGGCACGGCTGCTCACCTGAAAGAGGCGGGGGTCGACGTCTCGCTCGTCGAGGACGAGACCGGTTTTCCCGAGATCCTGGGCGGGCGCGTCAAGACGCTTCATCCGAAAATCTTCGGCGGCGTTCTGGCCGACGCAACGCGGGCGGACCACCTGCGGGACATGGCGGCGACCGCGATCGAAGCGTTCGATCTCGTCGTCGTGAACCTGTACCCCTTCGAGGAGACTGTCTCCCGGGGCGCGTCCCGGGACGAAACGATCGAAATGATCGACGTCGGCGGTACTGCGCTCATTCGCGCGGCCGCGAAGAACCACGCGCGGGTTGCCGTCGTCGTCGATCCCGGGGACTACGGTGAGCTTCTCGATGAGATCCGAGCGACGGGTGGAACCCGACTCGAGACCCGCGAAAAGCTCGCGGCGCGCGCTTTCGCGCGCACCGCGGGATACGACGCGGCGATCGCGCGCTACCTGGCCGAGGGCCGGCGGGACGACGAGGCTTTTCCGGAGAACCTCGTTTTCGCATTCGACCGGATCGGCTCCTTGCGTTACGGCGAGAACCCGCACCAGCGCGCGGCGCTCTATCGGGACCGCGCGGCGCCCGCGGACGCGCTCGTCCGCTTCGAGATGCTCCAGGGCAAGGAGCTGTCCTACAACAACCTGCTGGACCTCGACTCCGCGGTCACCCTCGCGCGCGACTTCGACCGGCCGGCCGCCGTCATCGTCAAGCACAGCAATCCGTGTGGAGCGGCCGTGGGAGACACGGTGCTCGAGGCGTTCGGGCGCGCCTTCGCGTGCGACCCCCTGGCCGCGTTCGGCGGCATCATCGCGATCCGCGGCCGCGTGGACGGCGCACTCGCCTCCCTCGTTCTCCAGCACTTCGTCGAGGCCGTCGCCGCCGACGAGTTCACGCAGGAGGCGATCGATTTCTTCGCGAAGAAGCCGAACGTCCGCTTGATCCGGATCCCGGTCTCCCGTCATCCGTCGGCCGGCGTCGATTGGAAACGGATCGAAGGGGGACTCCTTCTTCAGGACGCCGATTCCGTGCCGGACCAGACATCCGTCTGGCGGCTGGCCTCGCAGAGGAAACCTACGGTCGTGGAGCGCGCCGCGTGCGAGCTCGCCTGGAAAGTCGTGCGGCGCGTGAAGTCGAACGCGATCGTGCTCGCCAACGCGCGACAGACCATCGGCATCGGCGCCGGCCAGATGAGCCGCGTGGACGCCTGCCGTCTCGCGGTGACGAAGCCCATGCTGCCGATCGTCAACTGCGGCGCTGCGTCGGACGCGTTCTTTCCGTTCCGCGACGGCCTCGACCTCCTCGCCGAGGCCGGGGTGACGGCGGTCGTGGCGCCCGGAGGGTCCATTCGGGACCAGGAGGTCATCGCCGCCGCCGATCAGCACCAGATGGCGTTCCTGATCGCTCCGCGCCGCCACTTCCGGCACTGAATATCGGCCCGCAACCGACTGTTGTGGCTCCCTCGTGAAACGAATCGTCCTCGCTGTGGTCCTCGGAAGCTCGGGCACCGTGATTGCGGCGGGCCAGAAAGCAGCCTCACCTCCGGCGCCCGTGCCGAGCGCTTCTCCCGTCGCGACCCGGCCCGCTCCTGTCGTTCCGGCCGACGCGGCCGCGGCGCTCGAGAAAGCGTTGGCGATGTACTCCGAAGGAGCCGCCCACACGTCGCCATTC
>DASUAD010000394.1:0-2428 GCA_035763965.1 Thermoanaerobaculia bacterium
GACAGTCTGGACGTGCCCGATGCACCCGGAGATCGTGCGGGACGGACCGGGGTTCTGCCCGATCTGCGGGATGGCGCTCGAGCCGAAGACGGTCGTTTCGGCGGAGGAGCCGGAGAACCCCGAGCTCGCCGACATGACGCGACGCTTCAAGGTGAGCGCCGCCCTGACCGCCCCTCTCGTGCTGCTCGCGATGGCCCACCTCGTTCCGGGCGATCCGCTCGCCCACGCGATCCCGCACCGCGCCCGCGCGATCGGCGAGCTCGCCCTCGCAACACCGGTCGTGCTCTGGGGAGGCTGGCCGTTTTTCGTCCGCGCCTGGTATTCGTTCGTGCACCGCTCTCTCAACATGTTCACGCTGATCGGGCTCGGCGTCGCCGTGGCGTACGGGTACAGCGTCGTCGCCGCGCTCTTTCCGGGCGCTTTTCCCGCGTCCTTCCGCGGGCCGGGCGGCGAGGTGGGCCTCTATTTCGAGGCGGCGGCGGTGATCGTCACGCTCGTGCTGCTCGGCCAGGTGCTCGAGCTTCGGGCGCGCAGCCGCACGGGGGCCGCGATCCGCGCGCTCCTCGACCTCGCGCCGAAGACCGCTCGCCGCGTGCTGCCCGACGGATCCGAGCACGACGTGCCGCTCGAATTGGTACAGGTCGGGGAACGCCTGCGGGTCCGACCGGGCGAGAAGGTGCCGGTCGACGGCGTCGTGCTCGATGGAAAGAGCTCCCTCGACGAATCCATGGTGACGGGGGAGCCGATTCCGGTCGAGAAAGGCCCGGGCGATCGGCTGATCGGCGGCACCGTGAACGGAACGGGCGCCCTCGTGATGCGCGCCGAGAAAGTCGGTTCGGAGACCCTTCTCGCGCGGATCGTCGCGCTCGTCGCGGAAGCGCAGCGCAGCCGCGCGCCGATCCAGAAGCTCGCCGACCGGGTCGCGGCGTGGTTCGTGCCGGCGGTGATCGCGGTCGCGCTCCTGACGTTCGCGGCGTGGGCAATCCTGGGTCCGGAGCCGCGGATGGCGTACGCGATCGTCAACGCGGTGGCGGTTCTCATCATCGCCTGCCCCTGCGCCCTCGGGCTCGCGACGCCGATGTCGATCATGGTGGCCGCCGGCCGGGGCGCGACGGAAGGGGTTCTCTTTCGGAACGCGGAGGCGATCGAGATCCTCCACGCGGTGGACACGCTCGTCGCCGACAAGACCGGGACTCTCACCGAGGGCCGGCCGCGGCTCGTGACCGTCGAGACTGCGCCGGGTTTCGTCAAGAAAGACGTTCTGGGGCTCGCCGCGGGTCTCGAGCGTGCGAGCGAGCACCCCCTGGCTGCCGCGATCGTGCGCGGCGCCGAAGAGAGGGGAGCGTCGATCCCGGCGGCGGAGAAGTTCGAATCCCTCACGGGGCGCGGCGTGATCGGCCGCGTCGGGGGTCACGCCGTCGCGCTCGGAAACCGTCGACTCTTCGACGAGCTGCGGATCCCGCTCGACGCGCTCGCCGACCGAGCGGAGGAGCTCACGCGCGAAGCCCGGACGGTCATGTTCCTCGCCGTGGACGGCCGGGCGGGCGCGCTCCTCGGCGTCGCCGATCCATTGAAGTCGACGACCGCCGAGGCGGCGCGGCAACTCCGCCGCGACGGAGTCCGGGTCGTCATGCTGACCGGCGACAACCGCTCGACCGCGGAGGCGGTGGCGCGCGAGCTCGGAATCGAAGACGTCCGCGCGGAGGTCCTCCCGGACCAGAAGGTCGCGGTCGTGAAGGACCTCCAGTCCGAGGGACGCCGGGTCGCGATGGCGGGGGACGGAATCAACGACGCGCCCGCGCTCGCGCAGGCGGACGTCGGAATCGCGATGGGAACCGGGACCGACGTCGCGATCGAGAGCGCCGACGTGACGCTCGTGAAGGGTGACCTGCGCGGGGTCGCGCGCGCCCGGCGGCTTTCCCGGGTGACGATGCGGAACATCCGGCAGAACCTGTTCTTCGCGTTCGTCTACAACACGCTCGGGGTGCCGATCGCCGCGGGCGTCCTGTACCCGTTCTTCGGGATCCTGCTCTCGCCGGTCATTGCGGCGGCCGCGATGAGCGCGAGCTCGGTCTCCGTCATCGCGAACGCGCTGCGCCTGCGGCGCGTCCGCCTCTGACGGGGACAGACCACGGTTTTTGGTTGAGTCGACCCGCGAGAAAGCGTTGATGAAAAACCGTGGTCTGTCCCTACGCGGCGCCCGGCTCCCGCACGCCGAGCCGCCGCAGGATCGTCATCATCGGGCACCACTTCGTGAACGCCGACTGGAGCAGGTTCGCTCCGACGAACGCGGTGAAGAGGAAGAACCCGGGGTGGACGAACCACCCGAGCGCGACCGATAGCAGGACGAAAGGTCCCGCGATCGCGCGCAGCCACTCGTTGACGGTCATGGTCATGCGAAACTCCTTTCGGGTTGAGGGGAAGTCGT
>DASUAD010000395.1:0-8411 GCA_035763965.1 Thermoanaerobaculia bacterium
CAACTTCTCGTTCGGGCGGTACTCCGAGCTCAAGCGCCGGGAAGCCGTGCCATACAATGGCGTTTACCTGCACGAGATGTACTTCGACAACCTGGGCGGCACCCCGGGGGAGCCGAAGACGGAGGTCGCGCGGGCGATCGAGGGCTCGTTCGGGAGCCACTCGAACTGGGAAGAGGATCTGAGGGCATGCGCGGAAGCGGCGACGGGCGGCTGGGTTCTGCTGACCTACGACCGCATCGACGGCAAGCTCCATCACAACCAGATGTGGGAGCACTCGAACGGGATCATGATCAACCAGGAGCACCTGCTCGCGCTCGACACGTGGGAGCACGCCTTCATGATCGACTTCGGCACGGACAAGAAGTCGTATCTGACGGCGTTCTTGAAGAACGTGAACTGGAAGGTCGTCGCCGACCGGCTCGCGACGGCTCTGCAGAGAGCACGCGCCGCCTGATCCGGTTCGCGGCCGCCGCGCTCCTCGTCGCGGCGGCCCCGCTCGTGGGCATCGCCGGCTGCGGTCGGCGGGCGGTGGCCCCGCGCGTGGCGAGCTCCGACCGGGCGGCCCGACCGCCGGCCCTGCCGGAGGTTTCCGGATATTCGTTCCGGCCCGAGGAAAAAAAGGCCGTCGAGGAGTTTCTGCGGTCGAACCGTGACCTGCGGGCCGCGACCGACGCGGATCGCCGCCCCAACGAATCGGCCGACGTCGATCTGCTCTATGGCGTCTACCACCCCTACTTCCTGCGGGGAGACCTCAACGACGACGGCGTGCTCGATTTCGTGCTCGCGTTCGTGCGCCGCGATTCCGACAGCGACTCGCCCTGGTTTTCGGTCGTGGTGTTCGCGGGGAAGGGAGACGCCGGCTTCGGCCCGGGCACGTTCGTCGAGCGGGACGTCTCACTTGCGGACGGCGACCTCTCGATCGATCGCGACTCGATCGTGATCACGCCCGACCTGGACGAGGAGGAGAACGCTCGGCGCTATCGGTGGGACCCCATCCGGCGGTCTTACGTCTTCGTGCGCGGCGACTCGGAGGACGACGAAAGGGTGCCCGCCGCGCAGACCTGAGCGGGCGCATGTTCCGGTCCTGCGACCGGCACCCGCCGCAATTGTCCCCGGTCTCACGTTCGCATCGCGAAGAGTCTCCGCAAAGTAACCGGGCGGAGGAGCTTCGCGATGCGGGAGCTCGAGCGCTGTGAGGGACCAGGCACGCGGTCGAGGCCCGCCTGCCGAGCCGCGTGCCGGTGCGCAGCAGGTCCCGAGCGAGCGAGAGCGACGTAGAGTGCGCAGCGTGCGCACGGTCTCCGTCGCTCTGCCTCTTCCGATACGGCGCAACTTCACGTACCGAGTCTCCGAAGGCTTCGAGGTCCCGGCTCCGGGAAGCCGCGTGCGCGTGCCGTTCGGGGAACGGGTCCTGACGGGTGTCGTCGTGGCCGTGGACGGGGACGCGATTCCCGGGGACGCGGAAGCCGGCCTCCGCGACATCCTCGAGATCCTCGATCAGGAGCCGGTCTGCCCGCCCGAGCTTCTCGAGACGGCGGCGAAGGTTGCTCAGCGGTTCTTTGCGGCGCAGGGGGAGGTCCTGAAGAGCGCGCTGCCCGCGCGTCTACCGGCGGCCGGCGCGGTTCGCTATCGCATCACCGAGAAGGGCGCCCTCGGCGCGGCGCGGGCGCCCGAAGCGGAGCGGGCCTTTCTCGAAGCGATCGCTGACGGACGGCTCGTCCGGCCGGCCGAGCTCCCGGCGGACGCTCGGCCGTCCCGCGAAGTGCTGCGGTCGCTCGAGGAGAGGGGATGGGTGCGGGCGGCATCCGACGAGCGCCGTCGCGCGCGGCGGCCGGTGCTCGCTTACCTGCCGGGCCGCCTCGATCCGGACGAGCGCGAGAAGCAACTCGGCCGCAGCCGGCGGGGCCGCGACGTCGTCGCGTGGCTGACGTCGCTCGAAAGGCCGGCCACCGCGCAGGAGATCCGCCTCGCGACGGGCGCGGGCCCGGGGGTGCTGCGCAGGCTCGCCGGGACGGGAGTCCTCGCGACCTTCGAGCAGCTCGAGCGCGAGGAACTAGGCCTGCCGGCTCCGGCCGCCGTCGCGCCGCGCGACCTCACCCTCACGGACGAGCAGTCCCGAGCCCTGGAGACCGTCCGGGATGCGATCCGCGATCACCGGCACCTCGCCGCCCTCCTCCAGGGCGTGACCGGGAGCGGCAAGACTGAGATTTATCTTCGCGCGATCGCCGCCGCGCTCGAGCTCGACCGCGGCGCCGTGTGGCTGGTTCCCGAGATCGCGCTGACTCCGGTCTTCGCCCGGCAGCTGCGCCGGCAGTTCGGGGACCGGGCCGCCGTGCTCCACTCGGCGCTCACCGAACGGGAACGAGCGCGCGCGTGGGACCGGGTCCGCTCGGGCGAGGCCCCGGTCGTGATCGGTCCGCGCTCGGCGGTCTTTGCGCCCGTCTCCGACCCGGGACTCTTCGTCGTCGATGAAGAGCACGACGCCTCGTACAAGCAACGCGAGAACCCACGATACGACGCCCGCGACGTCGCGGCCATCCGGGCGAAGGCGGCAGGAGCGGCCCTCCTCATGGGCTCGGCCACGCCTTCGATCGAGGCGTACCACGCCGCGCGGATCGGCCGCATGACCTCGCTGAAGCTGACGGCGCGCGTCGAGGCGCGACCGCTGCCGGAGGTCACGGTCGTTGACCTTCGCCGCGAACGCCCGACTCACGAGGAGAAGGGCGTGTCGCTCTTCTCCGCCGCGCTCGTCGATCGCTTGCGCGACGTCTTCGCCCGAGGAGAGCAGGCGATTCTTCTCCAGCCCCGACGCGGCTTCGCTCCTTTCCTTTTGTGCCGCGACTGCGGATTCGACTTCCGCTGCTCGCGGTGCAGCGTCTCACGCACGGTCCACGACCGGGGACGGCGGCTCGTATGCCACTACTGTGGCGAGCGGGTTCCCCGGCCGGCGCGCTGTCCGCAGTGCGGAGGGGCGCTCCTCGAAGCGATCGGGGCGGGAACCGAACGGGTCGCGGAACGTTTCTCGGCGATCTTTCCCGACGTGCCATGGACCATTCTCGACCGGGACGCGGCACGGCGCCGCGGCGTCGAGGCGGTCGTCGACGACGTACTGTCCGGGCGCGCGCGCTGCCTGATCGGCACGCAGATGGTCGCGAAAGGCCACGACTTCCCGAACGTCACCGCGGTCGGCGTGCTCTCGGCCGACGCCATCCTGAACTTCCCGGACTTTCGCTCGGCCGAGAAGACGTTCCAGCTGCTCGCCCAGGTCGCCGGGAGGGCGGGACGCGGCGACGTACCCGGCACCGTTCACGTCCAGACTTTTCACCCCGACCACCCGGCGATCCGCCGGGCGGCGGTCCACGACGTGGACGGCTTCGCGGCACAGGAGCTCGAGTTTCGCCGCGCGTTCTTCTATCCGCCGTTTTCGGAGCTCGCATCGGTGCTCGTCTCGTCGTCCGACCGGGAAAGGGCCGAGGAGGCGGCCGCTGCCATCGGCCGCGCCCTCGCCTCCGCCGCGGGTACTCGAAACGTCCGTCTCTCGGGTCCGGCGCCGGCGCCGCTCGAGCGGTTACAGGGCCGGTGGCGCTTCCAGATCCTCGTTCGCGCGGTCGAGCGCGCGGTCATCCTCGCGATCCTCGAGGAAGCGATCCCCGAGCGGCCGCCGGGAGGCACCCAGGTCGCCGTCGACGTCGACCCGCAGGACCTGATGTAGACGCGGGGACAGGCCCTGCGGGGCCTGCACCCGCAGCAGTGCTCGTCGCGGGGACAGGCCGCGGGGCCCCAACCGCCGCAGTCCTCGTCACGGGGACAGGCCCTGCGGGCCCCAACCGCCGCAGTCCAGAGTCGCGCCCCAACCGCTACAATCCCATCGAGTGAACGGTGAAGACGGGCAGTTCGAAGAGCCGATCCTCCGCCTTCGGGAGCGGATCGAGGAGCTTTCGGCGCTTCCGGACGACGCGGGTCGTCGAAAGGAGATCGAGCGCCTCCGCGACAAGCTCGACCGTCTCTCCCGCGAGATCTACGCGAGCCTCACTCCGTGGCAGAAGACTCTCGTCGCCCGACACCCCGCCCGGCCCTACACGCTCGACTACATCGGCGCGCTCATGACCGAGTTCGTCGAGCTGCACGGCGACCGCAAGTTCGCCGAAGATTCCGCGGTCGTCGCGGGTCTCGCCCGGTTCCGGGGTCGTCCGGTCGTGATCGTCGGCCACCAGAAGGGGCGCGACACGAAGGAAAAGGTCCGGCGAAACTTCGGAATGCCGCGCCCGGAGGGCTTCCGCAAGGCGCTGCGGGTCATGCAGCTCGCCGAGAAATTCGAGCGGCCGATTCTCTCGTTCGTCGACACGGCGGGCGCCTATCCGGGCATCGACGCCGAGGAGCGCGGCCAGGCCGAAGCGATCGCGGTGAACCTGAAGGCGATGGCGGGCTTCCGTGTACCGATCATCGTCGTGGTGACCGGCGAGGGTGGCTCGGGCGGAGCGCTCGCGTTGAGCGTCGGCGATCGAGTGCTGATGCTCGAGCACGCGATCTACTCGGTGATCTCGCCCGAGGGCTGCGCCGCGATCCTCTGGAAAGACGCGTCGCGAAAGAAGGAGGCCGCCGAGGCGATGCGCATCACGGCCGGCGACCTCAAGGAGTTCGACATCATCGACGAGATCATTCCGGAGCCTCCGGGAGGGGCGCACGCGGATCCCGCGAGCGCCGCCGCAGCCGTGGGGGAGGCGATCGAGCGGCACCTTCGCGAGGTCGCGGACCTGACCCCGGAGGAACGGCGCGAGCGCCGATACCGGAAGTTTCGCGCGATGGGGCGGTTCGAGTCGGGACCGCCGCAGTAGCGCGGGGTCCCGCGCTTCGGGCCTCGACCCGGCCGCGGAGCTCCAAGGGACCTCATTTGTCCGACTCGCCGCGTCATCCTGATCCCGTGGAAGCAATCGGAAGCGTGATCGCTGAGCTCCTCGCCCGCTTCCGGGAGGGCGCAGGAGAGCGTCCGGCAGCGGCGCTCGCCCGCGAGACGGGGTTGCCGGAAATCGTCGCCGAGCTGCTCCTCGCCCGGGGAATCTCGACGGCGGAGGAAGCATCGCGCTTCTTCCGCCCCGACGAGTCGCAGCTCCACGATCCGTTTCTGATGCGCGGGATCGGGGAGGCCGCCGGCGTGCTCCTCTCGGCGGCGCGGGCCGGACGCCGGATCGTCGTGTTCGGCGACTACGACGTCGACGGGGTGACGGCGGTCGCCCAGCTCAAGGCGGCCCTCGCACGCGCCGGCGCCCCCGCGCTCTCGTTCATTCCACACCGCATCCGCGACGGATACGGGTTGAGGCCCGACACCGTGCGGCGCGTTCTCTCGGAGCTCGCGCCCTCCGTGATCGTGACTGTGGACTGCGGCATCACCGCGGTCGAGGGGGTGGCGTGCGCGCGCGAGGCGGGAGTGGACGTCGTCGTCACGGATCACCATCTCGTCCCGGAGCGGCTCCCGCACGGCGCGGTCGTCGTCAACCCGAAGCAGCCCGGGTGCAGCTACCCGGACAAGAACCTCGCCGGGACCGGCATCGCGTTCAAGCTCGCCGAGGCGATCGCCCGGCTCGCCGGGGTTTCGTTGTCGCGCGAAGCGCTCCTTCGGGCGGCATGTCTCGGCACCATCGCCGATCTCGTCCCGCTGACCGGGGAGAACCGCGCGATCGCAGCGCTCGGGCTCGCGGCGCTCGCCCGGCCGAAGGCCCCGGGTCTCGCGGCGCTCCTCGAGGAATGCGGGGTCGAACGGGGCGTCGCGCCGACGTCCGAAGAGGTGGCCTTCCGAGTCGCTCCGCGCCTGAACGCCGCCGGACGACTCGACACCGCGGAGCTCGCGCTCGGGGTCTTCGAGGAGCGCGATCCGGCGACGGGCAGTCGGATCGCGCGAGAGCTCTGCGCGCGAAACGCCGAGCGGCAGGCGCTCGAGAGGCGCGTCTTCGCCGACGCGCGGGAGCGGATCGCTCGGAGCTTCGATCCGGATCGCGATTCGGTGATCGTGGAGGCCGACCCGGCGTGGCATCGCGGCGTGCTGGGGATCGCGGCGTCCCGCCTCGCGCGGGAATACAACCGACCCGTGCTCCTCTTCGCTCTCGAGGAGGAGCGGGCGAGCGGCTCGGGCAGGAGCATTCCCGGCGTCTCGCTCCATGACACGCTGAAAGAGTTGCGGCATCGTTTTCTCGACTTCGGCGGGCACGACCAGGCGGTCGGAGGCACTCTCGCCGCCGATCGATTCGAAGACTTCCGCGAGGAGGCCCGCGCTCTCTTCGCCGAGCGCATTCCGCGGGAGCGTCTCGAGCGCCGGGAGGTGGCGGACGGAGAACTGCCCCTCGAGGAGATCTCGGATGAGCTGACCGCGCACCTCGAGCGATTCGAGCCGCACGGGGCCGGCAACCCGCGCCCGGTGTTCGCGTGCGCCGGCGCGCGCGCGGCCGAGCCTTTCCGGCCGCTGGGCGAATGCGGCTGGCGCGGTCGCCTCGAAACCGCGCACGGGAAGCTCGACGCGGTCTGCTGGAACGAGCGTGCGGACATCGGCGGCGCGAGCGCCGCGGAGGAACCGCTCCGGCTGCACTACCGCGTGTCGCGCAGCCGCTGGAGCGGCCGTCCGGAGGTCGAGATCGTGGCGGCGTGGCCGGCCGAAGCCGAAACCGTGGAGCCTTCCCGTCTCCCGTCTGCCGTCTCCCGTCTCCCGGCGCCGGTCTTGCCGTGAAGCTCTCGCGGGCCGAGATCTCGATCCTCGTCTTCGGAGCCGCGTTCCTGGCTCTGCTCGCCGCGTTCTTCCGGCCGGGTCGTCGGGTTGCGAGCGAACGTTCGCGCCTCGTCCAGACCGTCCCGGCCTCCGGCGACGCCGGGGAGCCCACCGCGCTCCTCTCCGGTTTCGACTACACGGAATCCGTCGGCGACAAGCCGCTCTTCCGGATCCGATCGGACAGGACCGTGGGCTACGGCGCGGGGGCCGGCCTTCCGCCGAACCGATACGCGCTCGAAAGAGTCGCCCTCACCGTCTATCCCGAAGACGGCCCGCCCGTCACCGTCCAGGCGGACCGCGCTCAGTACGACGATCGGACGAAAGCCGCGATCCTTTCGGGCAACGTGCGGTGGGCCGATCCGCAGGACGGCGCGCTCGGGGAGACGGAGAAACTCGAGTTCGATCCCACGAAGCGCATACTCCGCGCGCCGATGCCGCTCCACTTCGCGCGCGGGACCTTCGACGCCCGCGCGTCGAGAGGATCGTACGACGTGAAGAGCCGCGTCCTTTCGCTCTCCGGACCGATCCAGGGATCGGGAACCGGACAGGGGAGCAGCGGACTCTCGGAGATCTCTGCCGAGTCGGGCGAGTATCGACGCGAGGAGGGGATCGTGGAGCTCGCCAGCCACGTGACGGCGACGTCCGCGAAGGGAGACCGGATCTCCTGCGATCGACTGCTCCTGAAGTTCTCGCTCGAAGGAAACCGCCTGGAGTGGGCCCGCGCGTACGGCTCCGTGCGCGGAACCATCGGATCCGGCGGATCCCGAAGCGGAGGGCGCACCTACTCGGCGGACGAGGGAATTCTCTACTTCGACCCGGCCGGCGACGCCCGTGCAATCAACCTCGTTGGCACGCCGGCGTCGATCGCCGAGCCGAAGCAGCAGCTCGCCGCGCGCTCGATCGACCTCGACATCGCGGGCGGCCGGCCCGTTTCGGCGCGAGCGAGCGGTGAGGTGCGCCTCCACTCGGACCGTGGAGATGCGGAATCGCAGCGCGCGAGCGCTTCCTTCGCAGGAAACGGCGACTTCCAGACGCTCGAGCTCGAAGGCGACGTCCGGCTGGAGGGAGAGGGAAGAAAGGGATCGGCGAATCGCGTCGTCGACCTTCCCGACCGCGGCGTCTGGATCCTGACGGGGAACGCCGAGCGGACGGCGACCGTCGAAGAGAACGACTCGAAAGTCTCGGCGGATCGAATCGAGATCGACCGGAATCGCAGCTCGCTCCGCGCCGAAGGGAAGGCCCGGGCCGTTTTCGTCCCGCAGAAAGACCGGCCCGCCGAAGCATCGTCTCTCCTCGGCGATCCTTCGCGTCCCGCCTACGGGAAAGGCGACCGGATCGTTCTCGATCGCGAAACCCGGCTCGCCACGCTCTCGGGAGGAGCGAGCCTGTGGCAGGACGCTTCCTCACTGTTCGCCGACGACATCACGTTGAACGATTCCGAGAAGAGCGCGGTCGCGGTGGGCAAGGTCCGTGCGGTGCTCGTGTCGGCGGACGCGTCGAGCGGCGCGAAAGCAAGGAAGGGGAAAGAAGAGCCGGCGACCATCACGGCCCGGCGGCTCATCTACCGGGAGAGCGAGGCCACCGCGGTCTTCGAGGACGGGGTCAGCGTGATCCGGGGTTCGTGGCGCGCGACGGGCGCGCGCGGGGTCGCTCGATT
>DASUAD010000396.1:0-2809 GCA_035763965.1 Thermoanaerobaculia bacterium
GCGGCGTTCAGGTACCCGGAGCTGTCCGAGCCTCCGGCCACGTCGCACGTGTGGTGATAGAGCGCGAGCGCGTATGCGGCGAGCAGACCGCACGCGAGCGTGAGCAGGCCGGGCCGTCGCACGCGCCGAGGTTACCGCGCGCGCGAGCCGGTAAGGTCTGACTCGCCGGTCCGGCGGATCACGGGCAACGCGGTCGCCGCGAGAGCCACACTCGGGAGCGAAGGACGAAAAACGAAAGAGCCGGGACGATTGCGGGCGGCCGGCGTCGTGGTCGGGGTACGGGTCTTACTCGAAGTAGCCGCTGACGTCGATTATGATATTCACCATTGCTGAAGGGTCGATCGAGCAGAAGACCCCGAGAGCGCCAGCGCACCAGGGTTTTCTTCCCGGTCATTGTAGGAAGCTGTTCCGCCTCATAGCCGGTCCAGAATACGGAATTCAGATCGATCGCGATCACGATGTCATTGAGACGACCCTGGGTCACGGTTTGCCAGTGAGGTCTTCGACTCCACGCCAGTCCGCAGCGCGGCCCTTATCTCCCGACCACGATCCCCATCTTTACTACCGATTGCTCGCCTCTCTTGTCCGCACCCACGAGATCGCGGCGTCTCCGTTGGAGGAAGCGCGCACGCCCCGCGCAGCGAGGAATCCGGCAGCTCGAAGCGCGTCGAGATGCTCGCGCGTCGTAACGTACCAGAAGGGACCGACCGGCGGAGCGGACGCAAGATCGCCAACCGCCCGGCGCGGCAAGCGAGGTATCGGTACCCCACTCGAAGCGAAGAACTCGAAGACGAGAGGACTGGCAAAGACGTCCGGATCGAGAACCGTCGGCGCATTTCCCAGGGCACGCCGCAATCGGCCGGCGGAACTCTCCTCCACGTTGAAAGAACTGACGACCCTGTAGTCCTCGGGCCACGCAGTGAGGAATTGCATCGTCTCTCCGAGAAAAACGAGCGTGATTCCGAGCGCCCATACGAGAGCTGCACGCGCAGAAATCGCACGTGCGGCAGCCGGGATCCAGCGGTCGAAAGCCGCAGCAGACCAGATAACCACGATCCCAGCGACGGGGAAAATCCTCAGCGTGTTCGGGGCTCCGCCCGGACTCACAAGAAAGCCAGCAAGTAAGCTTGTGCCGACAAACAACCAAAGAAGAAGCTGTCCCTTGTTCCCCTGTCGCACCTGTCGCCAACCAATCGCCGCCCCCGCGAGCGCCGCGACACCAATCACCGGGTGAACCTGCGGGCGGCCGGGCAAACCATGGCGCGGATTCGGATCGCTCGTCCAAAGAAGAGCGCCCGTATGCTCGACCACGTTGTAGAGGAGGCGAACCGGTGCCGCGAAGAGTCCGCCGCCGGTGCCAGGAGCCGTCATATAGTTCGTTGGCCCGAGCAGCGAGATATCGCGGGTCCGACCGCCAAGCCACTCCGGGTATTCAAGGAATCCGAGACCATACGGCAGAAAGGCAAGAAAGCAACCGAGGGCCGCGACCGCGACGATCTTCCTGTGTTGACGGACCTGGAGCAGCGCGAACACCCCGAGGCCTGCAGCAGCGGCCCAAGCGGACGGATGTGTATGGAGGGAGAGACCCACAAGAACTCCGGCGGCGGCGGCATAGGAAATCTTCCCCGTACGCAAGGCGGCGAGGGCCGCCGCCGCGCCGGCGAGAAGGAGGGGCAGCAGCAACGCCAGGGTCCAGCCCCATCGGGAGAAGATGAGCGGCCACGCGCCGAGGGTGAGCAGGACGGCTGCAATCAGCGCGCGACGCCTTCCCTCGACCTCCTTCGCTAACCAATAGACTGCGGGCAGGGACAGCGTTCCTCCGACCGCCGAGAGGGCGAGCATACCCAGGTCGCCCGGCCCGAAGATCCAAAGAATCAGCGAGCAGTAGTTTAGATAGAGGTTCGAAACGAGGGTGCTGTTGCCGCTCGCTCCCTCGATGTCCAGCGGCCGGCCCCCCAACAAAGGCATTTGCCCACGCAGAGCGCCTTCCGCTTCGTACGGAACGTCGATCCACGCCCCAGGCGGAATCTGTCGCGGCGCGATCCAGCGCAGAACAACGCCTACCACGAGGAGCGCGACGAGAAGAAGGGCGTGGCGGGCGCGCGAGCCACTTTCGGGGTGTTCGGGTAAGGCCACGGTCGACCTTGCAATCCACGAGAACACGAAGAATGCGGCACCCGCGAAAGCGAGGTCCTTCGCCCAGAGCAGCGCGACGTATGGCCAAGACCCACCTGTCCACCAGAAGAGGACCGAGAAGCGATCACGTTGCGCGAAGAAAACGAACGTCTGGACCGCGGCGAAGAGACCGATGCCGACGCCGGTGTTCTCCAGGTCTTCTGATCGGTTCATTTGCGCACGTCGCATCGTCTCACCCGATTCGGCCAGAAACAAAAAAGCCCAGGGACGAGCCCTGAGCTTTCCAAAATGAATTCCCCGGCGACGTCCTACTCTCCCACGCGGTCTACCGCGAAGTACCATCGGGGCTGAAGGGCTTAACTGCCGTGTTCGGAATGGGAACGGGTGTGGCCCCTTCGCTAAGGTCACCGGGAAAACTTGTTTCCCCTATCAAGAGAGTCGGTTTTTCGATCGATTCGCACTTTAAATATTTTATGGTCAAGCCGCACGGCCGATTAGTACGGGTCAGCTTCACGCCTTGCAGCGCTTCCACACCCCGCCTATCAACGTGGTCATCTCCCACGGGCCTTCAGGGGATTGCTCCCGGGAAATCTCATCTTGAGGAAGGCTTCCCGCTTATATGCTTTCAGCGGTTATCCTTTCGAACATCGCTACCCGGCCGTGCCGCTGGCGC
>DASUAD010000397.1:0-2955 GCA_035763965.1 Thermoanaerobaculia bacterium
GGTCCATTCCGAGATGGCCAGACGGGAAAAAACGACCGAGATCGCCCCCAGCA
The DNA here is from genome assembly GCA_035763965.1 of Thermoanaerobaculia bacterium. Classification (GTDB taxonomy): domain Bacteria; phylum Acidobacteriota; class Thermoanaerobaculia; order UBA5066; family Gp7-AA6; genus Gp7-AA6. Next base: position 54 of record DASUAD010000397.1, read on the forward strand.
TCGCGACCCAGTCCCATCACGGATCCAAGGTCCGATTCCTCGACGCGGCGATGCACGTCATTCGCGCCCAGGGGTACTCCCGGACCACGATCGACGACGTCTGCGAGGCGGCGGGCCGGACCAAGGGGAGCTTCTTCCACCACTTCGACAGCAAGGAGGAGCTCGCGCTCGCGGCGGCGGACCACTTCGCGGCGATGGCCGATCGTGCGTTCGCGGCGGCGCCCTATCAGGCGATCGCGGACCCGCTCGATCGGCTGCTCGCCTACGTGGACTTCCGCGGCGCCATCCTCCAGGGGGGGCTGCCCGACTTCACGTGCCTGCTCGGGACGATGGTCCAGGAGGTCTACGAAACGCACCCGGCGATTCGCGCCGCGTGCGAGCGGCACATCAGCGCTCACGCCGCGGCGGTCGAGCGCGACGTCGCCGAAGCGAAGAAGCTCTACGCCCCGAACGCTCCGTGGGACCCGGAGAGCCTCGCTCTGTTCACCCAGGCCGTGATCCAGGGCGCCTTCGTGCTCGCCAAGGCGAAGCACGGGCCCGAGGTCGCCGCCGAGTGCCTGCGTCACCTGCGCCGATACCTGGAGACCCAGTTCGACCGAAACCGTAACCGTAACTAAAGGAGGATCGACCATGGCCACCTTGACCGAAACCCGAACCCAGACCGCGAAGATCGTTCCCCACCTCTGGTTCGCCGACAAGGCCGTCGAGGCGGCGAACTTCTACGCCTCGTTGTTCCCGGATTCTCGGGTCGACGACGTCACCCCCATCCCCACCGACACGCCGAGCGGCCCGGCCGGCTCCGTCCAGGTCGTCGAGTTCACGCTCGCCGGCCAGCCGTTCATGGCGATCAACGCGGGCCCGCTCGACCCGTTCAACCACTCCATCTCGTTCATCGTCAACTGCGACGATCAGGTCGAGGTGGACCAGCTGTGGGACGCGCTCTCGGACGGCGGCGAGATCGAGATGTGCGGATGGTTGAAGGACCGCTACGGCGTCTCGTGGCAGATCGTGCCGACGGTGCTCGGCGAAATGATGAAGGACAAGGACCCCGTGCGCTCGAAGCGAGTCATGGACGCGATGCTCCAGATGAAGGAGCTCGACATCGCGGGGCTCGAGAAGGCCTACAAGGGGCGGTAAGGAGTTCGCTATGGCGACGAGGGACGCCGAAAGGGTCGCGGTCCAGAACGTCAACCACCCGGGCTCGGTTCGGTACGTCGACGCGAAGCGGTACGCAGCGGTGAAGCGGGCTTTCTCCCGGATTCTGCCGAAGGCGCCGCCGGGTCTGACCGGCGACGAGATCCGGGAGCGCCTGCCCGCTCACCTTCCCGGCGATCTGTTCCGGGAGGGAGCGGGGCCGAACTGGTGGGCGAAGACCGTGCAACTCGACCTCGAGGCGAAGGGCGTGATCGCGCGGGAGAAGACGAAGCCTCTTCGCTGGCGCAGGGCGTGACCGGGCCGAGGCATCCGCGCAAAAAGGGGACGGATCTATTTTTGGACGAGGGTGACTGATCTCGACGGGATCGAAAAAATAGATCTGTCCCCGTTTCTCCCCCTGACGAGCCGCCTGTGGTTGCGCCGCCGCAGAGGGCGCGGCAATCGGCTTCTCGAGCTACGGGGCCTTCGTCGACTTGCCCTCCATGATCGTCTTCCAGGAGCCGTCCTCGCCCACGGACTCCCACTTGAACGAATAGCTCCACATGAAGGCGATCCACGCGAAGTTGAACGTCCATTCGACGGCTCAACTCCTGGCGCGCGTCTATTCGACTTTAGGCGTAGAAAAATACCAAGAACCGGGTACATCGCGCTCTGATCCCCGTCGGTAGCCTTCTCTCCTCAGCTCAAGGCGTCGACCCCGGAATCGATTCCCGACGGTTCGCGAACTCGGTGTTCTTTCCGGGAGAGGTCCTTGAGCGACAGGCCTATGCGCAAAGTGAGTTTTGCGGTTCTCATCGTCGTCACTGCCGCCGCAGGAATCCGGATCGCGAGGCGGCCCGCGGTACTCGAAGCCGATCGACGCGAAAGTGCGCGTCGAGCGCATAGCGCAACTGCCTCTGTACTTCATCGAGAATCGAGGACAGCTCGATCCCCGCGTTGCCTACTACGCCCAGGGCAGAGACAACATCTGCTTCACGCAGGACGGGATCACGTTCGCTTTGACGCGGAAACCGATCGATAGGTCCGCAGCAGGACTCACGAAAGACTCCGCAGCCGTGAGCGGTCGGAAATTCTCTGTCTTCTCTTTCCTGCCTGGCTCGGCCGCCCGCGGCCTACGACCAAGATCGAATTGAACTTGAGCTTCCGCTTGTGTAGAACATGCGCGGTTTTGGGGTCCGTCCCGGGGGTTGTCCATGGGGTTCCGATTCGGTTCTCGTAAGCCGGTTCTTCTCGCGCGGGAAGACTGGATCCTTCTTTCTCTCGCCGTTGCGAAGAGAAACATCAATTCCGTCCAGCTCCAGAAGCTCCTCTGTCTTCTCGGGCAACAGTTCCCGAAGCTGACCGCTCAGCCGTTCTACACGTTCGGCTCGTTGAGCGCGGGCCAGTTCTCCGTGGAGCTGCAGCGGGACGCGAACCTGCTCGCAATGGTGGGCCAGATCGGGATCGACGCCATCGAGAACGGCCGCGAATACCGGCTCACCGCTCATGGCGCCGAACGCGCGCGCGACCTCGAAAGCCGCTCCGATCCCGAGGCGTTCGCATTCCTTCGCCGGACCGCCGCGTGGGTGCGGACCAGATCCGCCGACCAGCTGATGAACGGAGCGCCCGAACCGACGACCACCGCGTCAGCGCCGCCGAAAAAGGGGTCTGTCCCCTTTCTCTAGAAAATAGATCTGTCCCCTTTTCGGAGAAGCTACGGGGCCTTCGTCGACTTGCCCTCCATCACAGTCTTCCAGGAGCCGTCCTC
>DASUAD010000398.1:0-6146 GCA_035763965.1 Thermoanaerobaculia bacterium
GCCCCGAAGGCGGGGACGCCGGCGGGCGGATCGTCGCCGAGGGAACCCCGGAGGCGGTCGCGCAGATGCGCGGGTCTCATACCGGGGACTTCCTCCGGCGATCTCTCGGCGCAATCAGAAAGCGGCTCCGGGCCTGAGCGCTTCGGCCGTCCGGCCCGCGCGAAAGCGCGCCGCCATCGAAGCTCTCCGGAGAGAGAGACGAGAACGAACTAGACTCCGACCCCATGCGTGAGCTTTCACCCGAGCCCTGGCGCGTCAAAGTCGTCGAACGGATCCGTTCGATCTCCCGGGAAGAGCGCGAAGAGGCGCTCTCCCGCGCGGGCTACAACGTCTTCGGCCTCGACTCCGAGGACATCTACATCGACCTCCTGACCGACTCCGGGACCTCGGCAATGTCCGACGCGCAGTGGGCAGGTCTGATGATCGGGGACGAGTCGTACGCGGGAGGCCGCAACTACCGCCGCTTCGAGCAGACCGTCCGCGAGATCTTCGGTCTGCCTCACGTCATCCCCACCCACCAGGGACGGGTCGCCGAGAACCTGCTCTTCTCGACCGTGCTCCAGGCGGGCGACGTCGTTCCGAACAACACCCACTTCGACACGACGCGCGCCAACGTCGAGGTCAACGGCGGGATCGCCCTCGACTTCGTCATCCCCGAGGGCAAGGAGCCGCGAAACCGGCACCCGTTCAAGGGCAACATGGACCTTGTCCGACTCGAGCGGTGCCTGGAGCAGAACCGCGGACGCGTCCCGCTCGTCATGCTGACGCTGACGAACAACTCGGGGGGAGGGCAGCCGGTCTCCCTGGAGAACATTCGCGCGACGCACGACCTGTGCGCGAGATATCGCGTCCCGCTCCTGATCGATGCGTGCCGCTTCGCGGAGAACGCGTGGTTCATCAAGCAGCGGGAGCCGGGACAGCACGGCCGCAGCGTCGCCGACATCGTCCGCGAGATCTTCGCTCTGTCGGAAGGCTGCACGATGAGCGCCAAGAAGGACGGACTGACCAACATCGGCGGGTTCCTCGCGCTGCGGGAAGAGGCGTGGGTCGAGAAGCTGAAGAACATGCTGATCCTGATCGAGGGCTTTCCGACCTATGGCGGCCTCGCCGGCCGCGACCTCGAGGCAATCGCGATCGGGCTTCGCGAGGTCCTCGAAGAGGATTACCTCTCTTTCCGCATCGGCCAGGTGACCGCGTTCGGCGAGGAGCTCGCGGACGCGGGAGTGCCGGTCGTCGAGCCGATCGGCGGACACGCCGTTTACATCGACGCACGTTCGTTCGCGCCCCACCTCGCGCCCGAGGAATATCCCGCGGAGGCGCTGACGATCGCCCTCTACCGGGAGGGGGGGATCCGCGCGGTCGAGATCGGCGGTGTCATGTTCGGAAAACCCGACCCCGTGCAGCCGGGGAAGGAGATCCTTCCGGACCTCGATCTCGTCCGGCTCGCGGTTCCCCGCCGCGTTTACACGAACTCCCACCTCGAATACGTCGCCGCCGTCGTCAAGCGCCTGCACCGGGAGCCGGAGAAGCTCCGGGGAGTCCGGATCGTCCGGCAGGCGCCGGTCCTCCGGCACTTCACGGCGCAATTCGAGCTGGTGTAGCTGAGCGCCGCCGGGGGGCGGCGCGCTAGAATTTCTCCGTGATCACCGGCTACAACACGGACGTGAAACACCGGGACCGCGTCTTCCACATCCAGACGGAGGATCGCGGTGATCAGCACCCGTACGTCGAGTCGTTCGTGTACGTCGGCGGCGAGATTCTCGGCGGAAAGCGAACGCCCTATCCGGAGGCTCTCCGCAACGGCGGCGACGAGCGCGCCGTCCGGGAGCTGATGGAACAGCAGCACCGCACTCTCATTGCCGCGGTGCGCGAAGGCAGCTTCGAGGCTCCCGACGGCTCGCTGCGGATGCCCGCGGAAATGGCGCTCGGGGGCGCCCGGCCGACCCCCACGGCGGGGTCCGAGGTGCGCGAAGCCGCGTCGCCGCAGGTCTCTCCGCGCCGGTCGTCCGAGACCTCGCGGGCCGCCGGCGACCGCACCCTCGACCAGGTGATCCTGGACTACCTCGCATCCGAGGGAAGTCCGGAGCAGATCGACCTCACGTTTTCGCCCGCGCCGGAGTTCACTTCGGGAAAGAGGGTGGACGTCCGTCTGCGGGCCGAGCTCGCGGTCTCGCGGCGCCCCGTGGCGGGCGCGACAGTTCTCATCCGCATCCTCTCCTCCGAGAAGCCAATTCCCGTTTTCCAGGGAAAGACCGGCCCCGACGGGAGTTGCGCCGTCGCGTTCCAGATGCCGCAGGTCTCCTCGGGCGCCGCGGCGGCCGTCGTGCGGCTGACCTCGTCCTCGGGTTCGACCGAGATCCAGTACCCGGTGCGGAGGAGCGCATGAAAGATCCGGCTCGCGCCGAAGAGGACGTCCGCGTGCACGTCAACGGGGACGAGCGCCGCTTTCCCGCAGGGACGACGGTCACGGCGCTGCTCGTCTCGCTCGGAGTCTCGACACCGCGCGTCGCGGTCGAGCGAAATCGGGAGATCGTGCCGAAGGCGGCCTACGACTCGACGGTTCTCGAGGAGAACGACGCGCTCGAGGTCGTCGAGTTCGTGGGTGGAGGATAAACGTCGCTCGCGCTCGCTCGCGATCTGGCTTCGCCACCGGCGGTCGGCTCGCCAGGCCGGGGGGGTCCGCGACCGACCGCCTGATCCGATTGACTGCGGCGGGTGCAGGCCCGCAGGGCCTGTCCCCGCGCCGATTACCTGGCGCTCCCGCGGCGCGAGGCTCCTTCGCTCGGTGACTGCGCGGAGACTCCTCGCGCCGCGACCGGGAGACGCTTTGCGATGCGATGAGGAAAGTCCGAGCGCCGCGAAGGAATCTAAATTCTAGGAGGATGACGACGAGCGGGAGAACGGGGCCAGCGCCGCGCCGCGGTCGTTCGGGCTGTCCTCACGAATCCGACCGTCGAGGAGCCGCACGATGCGCCGCGCGTGGGCCGCGATGTTCTCCTCGTGGGTGACGAGCACGATCGTGTTCCCCCTCGCGTTCAGCTCGTCGAAGAGGGCCATGATCTCGGCGCCCGTCGCGGAGTCGAGGTTTCCGGTCGGTTCATCGGCGAGCAGGATCGAGGGATCGTTGATCAGTGCGCGCGCAACCGCGACGCGCTGACGCTGACCTCCGGAGAGCTCGCTCGGTTGGTGCGACATGCGGTCGGAGAGGCCGACTGCTTCGAGCGCTTTGATCGCACGATCCCGCCGCTCCTTCCGCGGCAGTCCGGAATAGACGAGCGGCAGCTCGACCTGGTGGAGCGCCGTCGTGCGCGGAAGAAGATTGAACGTCTGGAAGACGAACCCGATCTCCTGGTTGCGGATCGCGGCGAGCTCGTCGTCGGTCATCCGCGCGACCTCCCGGCCGTTCAGAATGTAAGAGCCCGACGTCGGTGTGTCCAGGCATCCGATGAGGTTCATCAACGTCGACTTGCCCGAGCCCGAAGGTCCCATGATCGCGACGTACTCGCCCCGATCGACCTGCAGTGAGACGCCGTCCAGCGCCCGGACCTTCAGGGCCCCCATCTCGTAAACCTTCGTGATGTCGCGAATGTCGATCAGCATCTCGGTCCTGTTGCGGTCCCTCCCCTGTGCCCCTATACGATTCTCCCGCTTCGGAGTTGCCCTCGGGCCGGCTCCCTCTAGCGAAACAGCACCGCGAACCCGACCTTTCCGAGCACGAAGAGTCCCCAGAGGGAGAGGATCAGGATGGCCGCCTTCTTTCTCGGCACCCGGGCGGCGATCGCGAATCCGATGACGAGGAGCCCGAGCACCCAGAACGTGAAGACGTCGATCGAAGCGGCGAGCGAGTGCAGAGCCGGGTGCTCGTGCCGATCGACGAGGAACCCCAGGTTCGAGTGCGTCAGGTCGCCGAGGTCGGCCGGATTCACGAGGTCGAGGCGCGTCACGAAGAGGATCAGGAGCATGGAGGCCCCGATGTAGGGAAGGAGCGCGTGGCTCGTGATCCCGAACGACTGGCGGAAGGCGAGATCCCATCCGAAAGCCTTGAACGAAACCCAGAACACGATCGCGAGCACGAACGTGATCACGAGGTTCGCGAGCAGAGCCCAGACGTAGCCGAGTCCCGAGAATTTCTTCTGCGCCTCGACGATCCGCTCGACCCGCTCCTCCGCCATCGTGACGCCGCGGGCGGCGAGACGCTCGCGCACCGCCGTATCGAAGTCCATCCGCGGAAGAACTGCGGCCGTCGCCGCGATCGAAAGCAGCGTGGCGATCACGATCGGAAGAACCCACCCCGGACGCCGGGCGATCGAGGCGAAGGTCGGACCCGGCGACCCGAAGACCCCGGCCACCCGGGCGAACGGAGACGCGGCCGGATCTTCCGCGGCCTCGACGTTCTCGGGAGTGCTCACCGGGCGGAGCCGGTCACTGCGCCGCCGGAGGAGGCGACGGCGGCAGCACCCGGGGCGCACGGCTCTCGGGCCGCGGCGGCTCCGTCTCGGGGAGGTCCTCGACGCGGATTCCCTTCCAGTCGAGGATGTCCGCGATCGCGTAGTGATAGGTCGAAAGCGCTTTCCGGTAGACCGCGAGCGCCTGCAGCTCGTTCGATCGGGCGGCCGATAGATCGTTCTGGATCTGGGTCACCTGGAACGACGTCGTCATCCCGTTCTCGAACTTCTTGCGCTCCGCGTCGAGGTTGCGCTCCGCGAGCTCGCGCGACTTCTGCGCTGCCGCGATCGAGCGCCGGGCGGTGTCGATGTCGCGCGCGGCCGCGCGGACCTCGAGCAGGACGTTCTGCTCGAGCGAGTTCAGGAGAGCTTTCGAGGACTCCCAGGTGTACAGCGCCGCTCCGCGCTGCCCGCGCGCCCGCCGGTTCAGGATCGGAAAGGAAAAGTTCAAGCCGATCGACCAGTTCTTGAAGTCGCGGTCGAGGATCTGCTGGAACGAATCGCCGAAGCCTCCCTCCTCGCGCGAGACGATGTTGCCGGCGTCGTCCCGGATCGTGGTCGTTCCGCCGAGACCGCTGTACCCGTAGGTGCCGACGAGATCGAGCTGGGGCAGCGTCTGGTTGCGCCAGAAGTCGTAGCGGATCCGATCCGAGTCCACGTTGTATTCCGCCGCGATCACGTCGGGACGCCGTTCGAGCGCCGCCTTCATTCCCTCCTCGACGTTGACCGTGGGCTGCTCGGCGCGCACCTCGTCCGTCGGGACGATCGGAACGCCCCACTGATCCGGACCGAACGAGAGAAGCCTCTTCAGGCGGTCCTGCGCGTCTCCGATGAGGCTCTCCGCGATGATGATGTCCTGCTCGGCGGTCGCGATCCCGACCTCGGTCTGGGTGATGTCGATCGGAGCCAGGGAGCCGACGTCGATCTTGATGCGCGTGATTCGGTTCAAGTCGCGGGCGACGACGAGCGCTTCCTGCTTCACGGCGAGATTGCGGATCGCGTAGACGAGGTCCCAGTACGCCTGCTCGGTCAAGTTGACGACGGTCTGGATGCTCCGGATGAAATTCTGATACGACGCGTCGCGGCTGTTTCGTGCCGTCCGGATCAGCCAGGTCGTCGTGTCGCGCCCGAAGTTGCGCAGGAGCGGCTGGCTGGCCGAGAGCGTGAGCCCGGTCGACCACGCGGGGTTGACGAAGAAGAACGTCGAGTTGGTCGACGTGCGCCGCCCCGCGAAGCCGAGCGAGAACGTGCCGCCCGTCGGCGCGAGCTGGATCACGCGGGCGGAGAGGTCGGTCGTGTCGGACTCCGTGACTTCCGCACCGGCGAGCTGCGAAGTCGCGGGCTCCTCCGCGTGGGCGCGCAGCACGGATGCCTGCGCGAGCGGATCGAAAATCCCCATGTTCGAGAAGAGGACGTAGCGCGACGCCTCGGCGGCGTTGACCGAAACGTTCAGGTCCTGGTTGTTCTGCACAGCGAGCGCCACGGCCTCGTCGAGCGACAACCGGATGCCCTCACCCCCGGCGGCCGGCAGTGGACGCGGCGCGCGCTCCCCGGGACGCGACGAAATCGCCGGACCGGTCTGCGCGATCGCGCCCGCGGCGACGCCGAGCACGCCGAGAGCCATCAGGGCGGCGCGGACCGCCCGGAATTTCGGGAACCTCTTCATTCCGTTACTCCTTCGTCACCCTAACTACGCACTTC
>DASUAD010000399.1:0-2770 GCA_035763965.1 Thermoanaerobaculia bacterium
ACTCCTGCGCGAGATGACCGAGGAGACGCAGTTCATCGCAATCACGCACAACAAGCGCACGATGGAGACCGCCGACGCGATGTACGGCGTGACGATGGAAGAGCCGGGCTGCTCGAAAATCGTCTCGGTTCGATTCGACTAGTCCGAGCGCAATGGCGCGGCCGGGTTCGCCCTCCCGCCCGGTCCGCTCCCGCCGAGGACTCGGGTCGCCCGGCGTTGACGCGCGCGACCGGTTTCCTTAAACTCCCCGTTCCCGTTTCGGGCCGACGTAGCTCAGCCGGTAGAGCAGCGGTTTCGTAAACCGCAGGTCGTCGGTTCAAGTCCGACCGTCGGCTCCATTGCTCGATCGCGGCGTGCGCGAAGCGCACACGCCGCCACAAGTACTCCCTCTCCCTCCGGGAGAGGGCCGGGGTGAGGGCGCACATCCTGCTCGAGCTCCCGCGGCGCGAGGCTCCTCCCTCGTCCTTCGGGAGACTTCGCGCCGCGACCGGAGCCGGGGACGCGGGTTTTCGTGGACGGCCTCACCCCTTTTGGACATAATTCGCCCGCCGATGAATCTCAAAACAACGGATGACGGTCGGGTCACGATCCTGACCCTCGACGGCGATCTCGTCATCGGAGAACCGGAGTCCGCATTCAAGCGGACCGTGACGCGCCTGATCGAGGAGGGCAGGGTGAACCTGCTCGTCGACTTGAAGGGCGTCGGTTTCCTGGACAGCTCCGGTCTCGGCGCTCTCGTCCGGGCATTGACGAGCGCCCAGAAGGAGGGGGGGCAGACCAAGCTGCTTCACGTCGGCCCCCAGATCCGGAAACTGCTCGAGATGACGAAGCTCGATTCGGTCTTCGAGCTTCACGAGGACCAGGAAACCGCGGTCTCGAGCTTCTAACTCCGGAGATCACCGATGCCGGACGTGCCCGAGGATCGCGCAAGGCTCGACGCAAGCGCAGAGGCGTCGGCGCTCGCCGAGCTCGCGCTGTGCGAGAACCTCTCGCAGATCTCGGGTTGGGCCGCGAAGTGGAGCGCCGAGCTCACCCGCGCGGATGCCGCGCTCCTCTGGGCTCCCGACACGGTCCACCCGATCTACCTGTGCATCGGCGCCTATGGCCGGGGGACCGAGAAGGTCCTGCGACGCTCCGTCGCGCGGGGTGAGGGCTTCCTTCGCGATCTCCTCCGCGACAAACGCCCCGCGACCCTCGATCGAATCGACTTCGCCGGGTCGAAAGACCCCATGCTCCTGAACCTCCCGGCCGACATGGATACGGCTCTCGTCGTGCCGCTCGAGGCCGAAGGCCTCTCCGTCGGAGTGCTCGCGCTCCTCTTTCGGAAGCGTCCGAACACGATCGAGACTCTTTCTCGCGTCCGGGGGTTCGTCCAGCACGCCGCTCCTGCACTCGCGCGAGCGCTCCGCGCCGAGCGCAAGACGGTCGGAATGCTCCGCGCGATCGAACGCCTCACGAACCTTTACGACCTCTCCAAGGCCTTCGGATCGACGATCGATCTCGAGGAGCTGAACGGGGTGATCCTCCGCAAGGCCGTGGATTTCGGCGTCGCCGAGGTTGCCTCGCTCTGGCTCTTCGATCCGGAGTCGAGCGAGGTCGTCCTCGCCGGAACCGCCGTGAACGAGAACTACGAGGTCGAACACGCTCCCGATGCCGTCGGGAGCTCGATCGTCGGTGACATGCTCGCCGAGCGCAAGGTGTTCCGGGGGGCCGGGATCCCGGAAGACCATCCGCTGGCCAGGGAGAACGAGGAATACCCGATCCGCTCGGTGCTCGCCTTCCCCTTGCTCGAAGACGACAAGCCGGTGGGAGCGCTCGTGCTCGCGAACAAGCGGGGCCGCCACCCCGAGTTCACCGAGGAAGACCAGGAGCTGCTGCAGGACTTGACGAGGCAGGCGGTTCGCGCGCTGAGGAATGCCCGCCAATACGAGGCGGAAAAGAAGATCGAGGAGCTCGATGCGCTTCTGACCGTCAGCCGTCAGATCACCTCGACTCTCGACCTGGACCGGGTGATGACGACGATCGTCAACGCGACGGCCGCTCTCGTCCCGTACGACCAGTGCTCGATCGCGATCCTGGACAGGGGAAAAGTCCGTCTGGGCGCGATTTCGGGCATGCTGAAGCTCGATCGCAACGATCCCAAGCAGCAAACGCTGGAAGAGCTTCTCGAGTGGGTTTTCTTCAGCGGCGCCGACATCGCGGTGACGCAGCAGGAGGACGGCACCATCCGGACGGACCGGCCCGAAACCGAGGAGAAGTTCCGGTCGATCTTCCAGCAAACCGGCTTTCGTTCATTTCATGGTCTCCTGCTGAACGACGACGAAGGGAAGCTCGGCGTGCTCGCTTTTCAGAGCCGGAAGCCGCTCGACTTCGGAGGAGACACTCGGGACCTTCTGGCGATCCTCGTCAACCAGGCGACGGTTGCGGTCCGCAACGCCCAGCTCTACCGTCACGTCCCGCTGCCCGGCTTCCTGAGACCTTTCGCCGAATCGCGCCGCAAGCTCCTCGAGGTACCGAAACGTCGGCGGCTCGCGTGGGGTCTCGGCGCTCTGGCGGTCGTCCTGCTGCTCGTCGCCATTCCATGGAGGGTTCGGGTCGCGGGTGCCGCACGAATCCTGCCGGGCCGAAGGGCGTCGGTCACGGCCGGAGTCGACGGGATCGTGAGATCCGTGCTCCGGCGAGAAGGCGATCTCGTGCCGGCAGGAGGCGTCATAGCGACACTCGATCCGTCGAACTACCAGGCGGCCCTCGCCGAAGCCCGCGCCGAATA
>DASUAD010000400.1:0-7831 GCA_035763965.1 Thermoanaerobaculia bacterium
CGAGGGTCTCTCCGACGAGGTCGCGGCGTTTCTCGATCCCCTCGCGTCGGTGGAGCACGGGTGGAACCGCCTCGCTCGCGCGGCGGAACCGCGCGCGATCCTCGTGTACGGCGCCGGCGCGCTCGGGCTGCTGTGGGCGGCGACCGCGCGGGCCCGGGGAATCCCGGCGATCGTGGCGGCCCGCGGCGGCGCGCCGCGCCTGGAGGCCGCCCGGGCCTACGGCGCTCGAGTCGTCGACCTCGACCGCGAGGCGCCCGGTTCCGCGGGCTCGCCCGGGATCGCCGTGGACTGCACGGGAGACGCGGCCGTGTGGGAGCGGCTGGCCGACGTGGTCGCGCCGGGAGGGACCATCCTTCTCTTCGGGGGCTGCGCCCCGGGAGCGAAGGTCACCTGGGATGCCGCGCGCCTCCACTACTCCGAGATCTCGCTCGTCGGCTCGTTTCACTACACTCCGGGAGAAGCGCGTACCGCGATCGGGATGCTCTCTTCGGGCGAAGTCGATCCGGCGCCGCTCCTGAGCGGGCGCGGTTCCCTCCCGGACCTTCCGCGGTTCCTGGCGGCTCAGTCGCGGCGAGAAGGAATCCGGTACGCGGTGTTCCCGTGAAGGGCGTTCGGGTCGCGGAGGACGGTTCCGTGTCGGTCGTCGAGCTGCCGGTTCCCCGGATCGGTCCGGGAGACGCGCTCATGAGAACCCGCGCGTCCGGGATCTGCGGATCGGACCTGCTCTCCTGGTACGTCCGCCGGAAAGCGGGGACGGTTCTCGGTCACGAAGTCGCGGGCGAGATCGTCGCGGTCGGCGAGGCGGTCGAGGCGTTCGCGCCGGGGGATCGGGTCGTCCCTCATCACCACGCGGCCTGCGGAGAGTGCGCGGCGTGCCGGAGCGGCCGCGCCGTGCAGTGCCGGCAGTGGCGCGCTTCGGCGCTCGATCCGGGCGGCATGGCGGAATGGGTGCGGATCCCGTCCGAGAACCTCCGGCGCGACACGCTGAAGGCGCCGCCCGCGATTTCCGACGAGGAGGCGACGTTCGTCGAGCCGCTCGCCACGGTCGTCAAGGCCTTCCGGCGCGGCGGGTTCACGGGGTCGCGCTCGGTTCTCGCCGTGGGGCTGGGCACGACCGGCCAGCTCGCGATCCGGCTCGCGAAATCGCAGGGCGCGTCGCGGATCGCCGGCGCGGATCGCGCCGCCTCCCGGCTCGCCGTCGCGGAGGCGAGCGGCGCATCGGAAATCTTCGACGTGTCGCGCCGGCCTCTGGACGAGACGACCGGGGAGCCGTTCGACTTCGTGTTCGTCGGGCCCGGAAAAGCGCGGGTGATCGACTCGGCGCTCTCCCGGGTCGCGCCGGGGGGGACTCTCCTCGCCTTCACGATGGCTTCGCCCGAAGAACGGCTGACCGTTTCGCCGCACGACCTCTACTTCCGGGAGGTCGAGATCGTGCCCTCCTACTCCGCCGGTCCCGACGACATGCGGGAGGCGCTCTCGCTCCTCGCGGCGCGGCGGCTTCCGGTCGCCGATCTCGTCACCCACCGCTTTCCGATCGGGGAAGCGCGCGATGCCTTCGCGCGCGCCGTCGATCCGGAGGGCTCGCTCAAGGTCCTGCTGACCTTCGATTCGTAGGACCGCCGCGATGGCCCGCACACGACTCGATCGCCTGCTCGTGTTCCGCGGTCTCGCCCCGACGCGGGAGAAGGCGCAGGCGATGATCCTTTCCGGCACGGTGACGGTCGACGGCCGGCGCGTCGACAAGGCGGGTGCGCCGGTCGGCGAGACGGCGGAGATCGTCGTGTCGGGCCCGCCGCACCCGTACGTTTCGCGCGGCGGCGTGAAGCTCGAGGCAGCGCTCGATCGGTTCGGCATCGATCCGGCAGGTCGGATCTGCCTCGACGTCGGAGCGTCGACCGGAGGCTTCACCGACTGCCTGCTCCAGCGCGGTGCGGCGAAGGTCTATGCGGTGGACGTCGGGTACGGACAGCTCGACGCAAAGCTGCGCAACGATCCGCGCGTCGTCCTCCGGGAACGGGTGAACGCGCGGTCGCTCTCGCGCGAGCACGTCCCCGAGCCGGTGGCGCTCGCCGTCGTCGACGTGTCGTTCATCTCGGCTCGCCTGGTGCTCCCTTCGGTCGTCGCTCTCTGTGAGAAAGGGGCCGCGATCGTCGTCCTCGTGAAACCGCAATTCGAAGCGGGGCGGGCGGAAGTCGGCAAGGGAGGCATCGTCCGATCGGACGACGTCCGCCGGCGCGTCGTCTCCGAGGTCTCCCAGGCCGGCGCGGGTCTCGGCCTCCGGACGCTCGGCTCGATTCCATCCCCGATCCGCGGCGCCCACGGCAACGAGGAGTTCCTCCTCGGCTTTCGTGTAAATTGAACCGGATGAAGGAGTCGCGAGTCTCGGGACGGGCGCGCGGTCCGGTCTCCGCTCGTCGGGCGGAGAGCCGATTCCGGCGGATCGGGCTCGCCTGCAAGTGTTCGTCGAAGGCCGCACTGACGCTCGCGCAGGAGATCGAATCGGCGCTCGGCAGCCGCGGGCTGGACGTCCGGTTCGACTCCGACACGGGGACGGCGCTCGGGCGATCGGACGGCGTGCCACGCGAGCGCCTCGCCCGCTCCGTGGACCTCGTCATCGTGGTCGGCGGGGACGGCACCCTCCTCTCGGTCGCTCGCTTCGCGCCGACCTCCACGCCCGTGCTCGGCATCAACCTCGGCGTGCTCGGCTTTCTCGCGGGGCTCTCGCGCGAAGAGGCGCTCACGCGCCTGGACGAAGTGCTCGCGGGCGAGTTCCAGGAGGACCGGCGCCGGCGGCTCGAGGTCATCGTCCGGGGCGTCTCGCGCCCGAGGCGCTTCCGAGCCTTGAACGACGCGGTGCTGAACAAAGAAGCGCTCGCCCGGATCTCGACTTTCCGCGTGGAGCTCGACGGCCGATGCGTGTCCGAGTTCCGCGCGGACGGCGTGATCGTCGCGACCCCCACGGGCTCGACCGCCTACAACCTCTCCGCCGGCGGCCCGATCCTGCAGCCGGAGCTGCCGGCGGTCGTCATCACCCCGATTTGTCCCCACACGCTGTCGCAGCGTCCTCTCGTGGTGGCGGCCGAGACGGTGATCGGGCTGCGCATCCTCGATCCACTGAGAAGGCCCGGAGGCGTGTACCTGACGCTCGACGGGCAGGAAGGGTTCCCGATCGGTCCGGAATACTCGGTCGAAGTTCGGTCGGGAGCATCTCCCGTGACTCTCCTCCGCCCCCCGGAGGCGGATCATTTCCGCAACCTGGCAGAGAAACTGAAGTGGGGGATCTGAGGTGAGGACCAGGGTTCAGAGTTCGGTTCTCCGGGTTTTCGAACTCACGAAACTGTCTTGAACGAAGCCGAGCGTTCTGCCGACGAACATCCGCACCGGCCTCTGCGCCTGTCGGCCCTGCGGCTCTTCACGGTTCTCGTCGTCTTTCTCGTCCTCGCCGGCTACGCCGTGTGGAACTCGGAGCGCTTCCAGACCCTCTTCCAGGGCGTCTCGGAGTCCCGGATCTCGGAAGCGCTGGGTCGGCCGGTCACGTTCCGGAAGGTCGAATTCCGGTTCCTGCCTCCCGCGCTCCGGCTCGCGGACGTGCGGATCGGAAACGACCCGCGAATCGGGGACCAGCCCTTTCTCGCGGCCGACGAGGTCTCGATCGGCGGCGGCGTTTCGCTTTCGAGCGGGGAGCTGCGGCTCGGGCGGATCCGCGCGGTCCGTCCGAGAATCCAGCTCGTGCAGTTCGAGGACGGATCGTGGAACCTCCCGCCCGGCATCAACCGCCCCGCCCGGAAGGGCGGGCTCAAGGTCCGCGTGGGGGAGGTCGTTCTGCAGCAGGGAACGTTCGACCTCGCCGGCCGGCAGATGGAGATCGACGTCGCGCTCCAGGACTTCACCGGCGATCTCGCGGCGATCGGCGAGGACCACTACAACGGGTCGCTCGCCTCCCGGCGGATGACTCTCCGCCTGCCCGACGCGGAGCCGATCGTGTCGGAGCTCACGACCCGGTTTCACATGGAGCCCGGCCGGGGGATCGTCTTCGAGACCGCGCGCCTGAGCGGGAGCTTCGGAACTCTCACGGCCGCGGGGACGATCGAGACCGGCGGATCCCGGAAGACGACGCTCCTCGCGTCCGGCGACGTCTCGATCACCGAGATCGAGCGAATCTTTCACTCGCAACTGGGCTTTCTCGGGGACGGGCGGGTCGACGCCCGCCTCGAGATCCCCGCGAGCGGCGGGTTCCGGATCGCCGGTCGGGTGGTTTCGCGGGAGATCGACGCCAAAGGCTTCTTGCTCGAAAACCTGGAGGCGTCGGTGGACGCCCGACCCGAGGAGCTCGTCGCGAAGATCGAACGCGGCAGCTACGCCGGCGGCGATGCGACGGGAATCGTCCGGATTGCGGGCCTCGCCTCGAAGCCCCGCTACTTCACGATCGCTCTCGAAGGGCGCGGGCTCTCCCTCGAGCGTTTCTTCGCCGATCTCGACCTTCCGGGAATCGGTCTCTCCGGCTCGGCGGATGCGACCCTCGCGCTGCGGTTCCCGGAAGAGGCGGGAATCGAGCGCGCCAGCGGCGGGGGAATGCTCGAGGTTCACCCCGGGCCGGCCGCGTCGATCGTGCACGGCAGGAACGGCCTGCCCACGAGCGGCGGCGGACCCCTGGCGATCGTCGACGGCCGGATCGGATTCGAGGGCGTGACCCTCCAATTCCCGCAGACAACGGTGGAGCTGACCGGAGGACTGCGGATCGGACAGTGGCGTCCCGACTTCGATTTCGATTTGAAGTCACGCGACCTGTCGGAGGTCGACCGCTTCTACCAGAACGTCGTCGCCGCGACCGGTGGCAGTCCCGAGCCGCTCGGGCTCGGCGGAACGGGGGAGGCGACGGGTCATCTCGCGGGCGAGTGGGGCGATCCGGACGCAACCCTCCAGTTCTCCGCGGAAGACACGAAGTGGGCCGGCGTGCGCTTCGGGAGCGTGCGCGGAACGGCCGACGTCCGCGAGGGCGCGTTCTTCTTCCGGCCGCTGCGCGCTTACGAGGGCGAGGCGAGCCTTTCGCTCGAGGGGACGGTGCGCTTTCGCGACCTTCCGGGTCGGCCGACGCTCGATCTCGAAGTCGCGGCTCACGAGTATCCGCTGGCGAGGCTGCTCCAATACCTCGAATTCGACTATCCCGTCGAAGGCGCCGTATCCGGGAGTTTTCCGATCGCCGGATCGACGGCCGCGCTCTCCGGGGGCGGTCCGATCACGCTGCAGCAGGCCGTCATCTGGGGTCAGAAGGTGCCCGTCGTCACGGGTCGCGTCCTGTTCTCGCCCGGACGCTTCGAGCTCGCCGATGTCCGCGCGGAGCTCTCCGGAGGCATGGTGGGAGGAAGCGGCGCGATCCAGATCAAAGAGAAGACGTTCGAGGCGCGCTTCGCGGGCGACGCGATCCCGCTCGAGGCGATCACTGCGCTGTCCGAGGTCTCGAAGGACATCTCGGGCAGGCTCTCATTCCAGGTGAGCGGCTCGGGCGAGATCGACCGACCGAACCTGACTGCGACCGCGACGCTCGCGGACACGACCCTGTTCGGCCATCGCATCCCGGAAGAGAACGATCCGCGTCTCGAACTCCGGATGGTGCGCGGCGAGCTGACGGGATCGGTCACCGTCGCCGACCGCTGGAGCCTCAAAGCCCAGGGCAACCTTTACGAGCCGGGCTCCCGGGTGGCGGTGAACCTCGACGCGCGCGACCTCGCCGCTTTGCTGCTCTTCACTCCCCTCGAGCTCGAGCCGGGGCGCGGCGGATCCCTCGCCGTCCGCGGCGAGCTCCGTCTGCCCGCGACCGAGAAAGAGTTCCTCTCCGGCGTCTTCACGGTCACCGAGGCGCGACTGGACTTCCCGGATCGGCCGGGCGTGCTCAAGACGGCGGGCGACGTGCGGGTGGTGCTCTCCGAGCAGAAGCTCGTCTTCGACGAGTTTCACGCGGTGGGCGAGGGGACCGACCTCACGATCCGCGGCTCGGTCGACCTGACCGAGGCGCGCGCCCTCTCGATCACGGCCGCGGGACCGATCGACGCGTCCCTCGTCCAGCTCGCGGTTCCCGACCTGGACCTCCAGGGCCGCCTGACCGTCCGGATCGCGGCGGGCGGCACGCTCTCCGCGCCCGACCTCTCCGGCACGGTGCGCATCGAGAACGGCCGGTATCGCCTGACCGGCCTGACGCAGATCGTCGACGACATCGACGGCGTGATCTCGCTCCACGGCTCCCGGGCGGAGATCGACGGAATCCGGGCACGCGTCGGAGGAGGTGATCTCTTCGCGGCCGGCAGCATGAACCTGAAAGGTGTGACGGTTTCCGACTTCCGCCTGACGATCCAGGCCCGGCACGTCGCGGTCCGGTATCCCGAAGACATGCGGCTCGTCGTGGACGCCGACCTCGTCGCGACCGGCGCGCCGGGCAGCGGTCAGGTCCTCCGCGGCGAGATCACGCTCCTTCGCGGCACGTACTCGCGGGACTTCGACGTCACGCTCGCGTCGCTGCTCGAAAGGAGCCGTCCGAGCGGGTCCGTGGCGGCGCGGGAGCCCTGGAAGGAGGAGACCGCCCTCGAGATCCGGATCGTCTCCGCGGCGGCGCTCGAGGTCCGCAACAACCTCGCGCGACTGACCGCCGAGGTGGACCTGGTCGCGCGCGGCACGATCGCGCAGCCGATCGTCGTCGGCCAGGTCCTCTTCGACGAGGGGGGCCGGATCACGTTCCGGGACGTGCAGTACGAGATCGAGTCGGGGACGATCACGTTCGCCAACACGGCGCGCCTCGCTCCCATCGTGGACCTGCGGTTGCGCGCCGAGGTGAAGGGCTACGACCTGGTCGTCAGCCTCGTCGGGACGTGGCCCCGCATCCAGTCCACGTTCACCTCCGATCCGCCGCTTTCGGACGAGGCCGTGATCGGGCTCCTCCTGACGGGCGCCGAGCCGAACCGCCGAGCGACCACGGACACGACCCAGAGTCTCGTCTCGGCGGCGAGCGGAATCGTCGCGGGCGCGCTCGCGGGAGGAGTCACGCGCCCGACGCAACGGCTCTTCCGGCTCGACCGGTTCCAGATCGACCCGGTCTTCACGGGGAGCCAGCTGACGGACATCCGTTCGACGGTCGGAAAGCAGATCACGCCGGACCTGCTCGTGACTTACTCGCAGTCGCTCAATTCCGACCGGGAGTCGGTCGTCCAGCTCGAGTGGAGAATCACGAACTCGATCACGCTGCAGGCCCTCCGAGACGAGAACGGGGTCTACTCGATCAACGTCCGGCGGCGGCAGCGGCTTTGAACCCGGTCCGCATTCGAACGAAGAGCCGGTCGCTGCCGTCCGGCCTGGTGCTGTTCCTGGCAGCTCTCTTCCTTGGCGCGCCCCGCGGGGTGGGAGCGCAGGCCGAGCAACCGGGAACGCCGCCGCCGCTTCTCTTCGGGCGCACGGTCGTGTCCATCGCCTACACGACCGATGGTCCCGTGGACAGAGACGAGGTCGCCCGGCTGATCTCGATCCAGGCCGGCCGGCCGTTGACGGAGGAAGCGACCGGCTCGACGATCCGGCATCTCTTCGCGACGCGTCGCTTCTCCGACGTCCGGATCGAGGCGGAGCCGGTCGAGGGCGGCGTCGACGTGACGGTTCACCTCTTCCGGTCCTTCCGGGTCAACCCGCTCCGTTTCGACGACGGTGTCTCCATCTCGAAAGAGGAGATGCGCCGCGTGATCACCTTCTCGGAGGGAGCCGTCTTCCAGGCGGGTGAGCTCGAGGAGGGCGCGGCGGCCTTGAAACGGCGTCTCGACGCGGAGGGTTACATCTCCGGGAAAGTGCAGCCGGA
>DASUAD010000401.1:0-3209 GCA_035763965.1 Thermoanaerobaculia bacterium
CTCGTTGTCGTTGAAGAGCCGGCCGACCTCGCGCATTCCGTCCATGAGCGGGCCGTTGATGATGTCGAGGGGAGCCATCCCGCCGGCGCGCACCGCCTCGAGGTCGCCGATCAGTCCCTCCTTGGAACCTTCGACGATGTAGCGCGGCAACCGCTCGAGAGGCGTTCCGGCGCGCGCCGCCACTTTCGGCCGCGCGGTCTTCGACTTGTAGAACGCGGCGAAGGCGCCGATCGGATCCTCTCCGCGGTCGAAGAGAAGGTCCTCGCAGAGCTTCCGCTCTTCCTCGGGGATCGACGGGTACCGCATCTGCTTTTCGGAGTTGACGATCGCGAGGTCGAGGCCCGCCTTCACGCAGTGGTAGAGAAACACCGAGTTCAGGACCTCGCGTCCCGCCTCGGGCAGACCGAAGCTGACGTTCGAAATCCCGAGGATCGTCTTGCACCCCGGGAATTCCGCCTTGATCGCGCGGATCCCCTCGATCGTCTCGGCGGCGCTGCCGACGTACTTCTCGTCGCCGGTTCCGCAGGGGAAGACCAGCGGATCGAAAACGAGATCCTCCGGCGGAACGCCGTACTTCTCGGTCAGGAGCGTGTAGCTCCTCCGCGCGATCTCGAGCTTGCGCTCGCGCGTCACTCCCATCCCGTGCACCGGGTCCTCGTCGATCGTCCCGACGATCAACGCGGCGCCGTAGCGCTGGGCGAGCGGGACGACCGCGCCGAAGCGCTCCTCGCCGTCCTCGAGGTTGATCGAGTTGATGATCGACTTTCCCTGGCTCCACTCGAGCCCGAGCTCGAGCACGCTCGCGTCGGTCGAGTCGAGCATCAGGGGGACTTTGACCATCCGCGTCGCGCGCTCCAGGAACGCGTTCGCGTCCGCGGCCTCGTCCCGGTCCGGATCCTGGAGGCAGACGTCGATGACCTGAGCTCCGTTGCGGACCTGCGCCCGCGCGATCTCCGCGGCCGCCTCGAATTCGCCGGCCGCGACGAGCCGCTTGAACTTCCGGCTTCCGAGGACGTTCGTCCGCTCTCCGACGAGCACGGGCCGGTTGTCCTCGTTGATCTCGAGCATCTCGATCCCGGAGACGATCGTCTTCCGGTGCTCCGGGATGCGTCGCGGCCGGTGTCCGGCGGCCGCGGAGGAGAGCGCGCGGACGTGCGCGGGCGTCGTCCCGCAGCATCCGCCGACGATGTCGACGAGCCCGTGCTCGATGAACCGCGCCATGACGGCCGCGAGCTTCTCGGGCGTCTCGCAGTACCGCCCCTCCTCGTCCGGCAGGCCCGCGTTTGGATAACAGGAGACGCGCGTTCGCGCGAGCGCCGAAAGGCTGCGCAGGTGGCTCGTCATGAACTCCGGGCCGGTGCCGCAGTTGATGCCGACCGAAAGAAGCGGCGCGTGCGCGACCGACGCGTAGAACGCCTCGATCGTCTGGCCCGCGAGCATCGTCCCCATGGCCTCGATCGTCGCCGAGACCATGACCGGAACGCGCCAGCCGACCTCCGCGAACGCCTGCTCGACGCCGATGAGGCCGGCCTTGAGGTTGCGCGTGTCCTGGACAGTCTCGAGCACGAGGACGTCCGCGCCCCCTTCGAGGAGTCCCGTCGCCTGCACGCGGTAGTGCCCGATCATTTCTCGGAACGTGACGCCGCCGGTCACCGTGATGGACTTGGTCGTCGGCCCCATGGAGCCGGCGACGAAACGCGGCCGCTCCGGCGTCCGATACCGCTCCGCGACCTCGCGCGCGAGACGCGCGGCTTCGCGGTTGATCTCGAGCGCCTTGTCGGCGAGGCCGTACTCGGCGAGGACGAGCGGCGTTCCGCCGAACGTGTCGGTTTCGACCATGTCGGCGCCGGCCTCGAAGTAATCGGCGTGGAGGGAGCGGATGACGTCCGGCCGCGTCAGGACGAGGTGCTCGTTGCACCCTTCGTACTCGGGGCCGCCGAAGTCGGCGGCGGAGAGGTCGCGGGCCTGGATGCCCGTGCCGGTCGCGCCGTCGATGACGAGAATGCGGTCCGCGAGCACGGCGGAGAGCTCCTCGGTCCGCTCGCCTGCGCGGGCGCCCGTCTGGCGGGGAAAATCGACCGTCGCCATTTGAGAGTTATAGCGCGGTTGGCGCGCCGTTTGCGAGACTCGCCGCCATGGCCGAGCACCGCGGACCCGGACCGTCCACCGCCGAAGAGACCGAGCGCACGAACCGCCAGCCGGGTTCGAAGGGGCATCCGCACACGCCGGGTCCCACGCCGGAGTCCGCTGAGGAACAGCCCGAGAAAGAGTTAAAGCCGTCCCACCGCCGAAAGCCGTCCGGACTGCTCGACGTCGAGCACCGCCCGGGTCCGCAGGACCGCCCGGAGGGGAAACCCTAGGGCTACGGGGCAGCGCGCGCGATCTGGAGGCTCGGGTCACCCGTCCGGTTGTCCACCGTGGCGCCGTAAACGATCGCAGCTCCGGAGTCGACGGTCGCCGTGATCGAGCCCCCCGCCGGAACCGGCAAGCCGTTCAGGAACGCGGACGCCGTCTGCTGCTCGTGGTAGACGGCCGGGAAAAAGCGCGGAATGGCCGCGACGATCGCGCCGCCCGCGTCGCGCACGGTCAGCGTCATCGCGACCGGCTGATCGAGCGTGCGAATCCCGATGTTCAGCCGGAACGCCGCCAGATCCGAAGGAACGAAAAGGACGCCGCGTCGGCCCGCGTGCAGGGCCTCGCCCGCCGTCAATGCGCTCAGCGCGAACCCGGTCGTCCCGGCGGTGCCCGCGTCGTTGAAGACGCGCGTGGAGACGACCGGAACGTTGCCCGCCGATCCGAGCGTCAAGATCACGTCGGCGCTTCCGAGCCCGGATCGGTCCATCGCGGGGAGCAGGTCCGGAATGGTGAGCGTCTCTCCCGGCGCGAGGGTGAACGGCAGCGTCGGGTCCTGTTCGGTCCCGGCGGTGCCGGAGGGATGGAACAGGATTCCGCCCGCGCTCGGCGTCGTCCCGGCGTTGTGGAGCTGGACCGACGTCCGGAAGAACGACCCTTCGACGCCAGGCGTCGATCCGACGACCGGGAGGATCAGGGTCTCGTCGCTCACGACACCCGTCGTGATCCGCCCGATCCTGTTGTCCGCAGCCTCGGTAAACCAGATCGCGTCGTCCGGTCCGATCGTGATGCCCTGAGCATCGCCGGGAGACGAGGGAATCGGAAAACGCGTGATCTCCCCGGCTGGAGTGATGCGG
>DASUAD010000402.1:0-4621 GCA_035763965.1 Thermoanaerobaculia bacterium
GAGAAAAGACGAAGGACGTTCCGGCGATGGCCGGCGACCTGAATTTGAAGGGGAACATCCTGCTCGAGATGGGAAAGGCGGCCGAGGCGAAGGTGGCCTTCGAGCGGGCGCTGAAGACGATCGAGGACTCGAGCCTGTCGCAGGAGATCAAGGACCACAACCGGCGGCTGATCCATTTCAACCGCGCGCGCGTCGCGCTCGTCCGGAAGGATTTCGCGACCGCGAAGACCGAGGCGGAGGAATTCCGGAAGGGAGCCGAGGCGTCGAACAATCCGAACCAGGTCAAGCTCGCGCACGAGGTGGCCGGCCGGATCGCGCTCGCGGAAAAGGACTGGGACAAGGCGCTGGCGGAGCTTCAGCAGGCGAACCAGCAGAATCCCCAGAACCTCTATCGGATGTGCCAGGCCCATCAGGGGAAGGGCGAGAAGGAAAAAGCGAAGGAGTTCTGCTCGAAGGCGGCGGAGTTCAACTCGCTGCCGGCGGTGAACTATGCGTTCATCCGGGGAAAGGCGAAAGCGGCGGCCAAAGAGAGCTGACGACGAGCCTCTCGCGACGGAGGGCGGTTCGCGAAGGTGGCGTACCCGCAGAGATTCGAACGCAGGTCCTTCGGCTCTGAGCCGTTGACGTTTCCGTATGCCAGGCACAGCTTTCTCCTCCCCGAGATCGACTCCTCTCGGCTGCCCGAAACACAAATTGCATTTGCCGGCTCGAAAGTTGGCGCATAATCCGTACGAACCCACTCTGGCCTGACCAAACGACAACCCGCCGCTTGCTCCCATTTGGCCCGGTCCAGGCGGTCGGAGGATGTCGATGACGATTCGCAAGCATTCTCTCGGTCTCCTGATGGTCGGCACAGCAGCCCTGATGGTGGGTTCCTGGATTTATCAACATCCTCGTTTCGAGGCTGACCTAACAACACTAAAGAGGTCAGGCGAAGGCGAGCGCGCCAAGATGGCCTACCCGCAGCCGACTGGCGTCGGCGGCGCGGAGGCAAGGGTTCTCCAGAACGTCGGGCAGATGCCGATCTACTTCATCGAGAACTGCGGACAACTTGACAACCGCGTGGCGTTCTACATCTTGGGTCATGACAAAACTCTTTACTTTACCGAACAGGGGATCACTTTCGTACTGACCGACAGCAAGCCCCGGGAAACGATCGCCAGGGGGCGCCTGGAAAGGACGTCGTTCGGGGCAAAACGTGAAGGTACGGCGGAGGCCGGCGGCCGTTGGGTTGTCGGCCTCGACTTCGTCGGAGCTAACCCGAACGTCAAGATCACCGGAGAACACAAGACGACTGCCTTGATCAGTTACTTCAAGGGACCGCGAGATCACTGGAGGACGGGGCTCTCGACCTACAGCCGCGTTGTATACTCCGATCTCTGGCCCGGTATCGACCTCGTCTACTCTGGCGCCGCCAACCACATCAAGTACTCATTCGTCGTAGCGCCGAACGCCGACCCCGCAATGATCAGGCTGGCGTATCGCGGCGCAACGGTTCGCCTGACCGAGAAGGGGCGGCTCGACGTTCAGACGCCTGTCGGAGGATTCAGCGACGATCGCCCCTACTCCTACCAGGAATCCGAAGGTCGCCGCACTGAGATTGGGACCGCCTACGCACTTGAACCGGCCACGCTCGGGAAGATTCGGACCTACGGGTTCAACGTCGCACCCTACGACAAAAGCAAACCTCTCGTGATCGATCCAGCGATGCTCGTCTATGTCGGCTTCATCGGCGGAAGTAGCACCGACCAAGGTAACGACATCGCCGTGGATGGCTCCGGAAATGCCTATATCACTGGCTACACTTTCTCCGGCGAGGCGAGCTTCCCTGTCATGACGGGACCGGATTTGAGCTTCAACGGGGAGAGCTACCAGGACGCCTTCGTGGCCAAAGTGACCTCCAACGGAACCGGGCTCGTGTACGCTGGCTACATTGGCGGCGAACGGGCCGACGTTGGATTCGGGATTGCCGTGGACGCCTCCGGTAGCGCGTACGTGACCGGCTACACTCAGTCTACAGAGACCACATTTCCCGTCACGATGGGGCCGGACCTGACCCACAACGACACGAGTGGGAGCCAGGATGCCTTCGTCGCAAAGGTGAGCCC
The DNA here is from genome assembly GCA_035763965.1 of Thermoanaerobaculia bacterium. Taxonomy (GTDB): domain Bacteria; phylum Acidobacteriota; class Thermoanaerobaculia; order UBA5066; family Gp7-AA6; genus Gp7-AA6. The sequence goes on from DASUAD010000402.1 coordinate 2,109, forward strand.
CGACGGCACCGGGCTTCTCTACGCCGGCTACATCGGGGGCTCAGATCAAGACGAAGGCTACGAAATCGCCGTGGACGCCTCCGGCAGTGCATATATAACGGGCATCACAGAGTCCACGGAGGCCACGTTTCCCGCCAGCGGAGGGCCGGATTCGAGCTACAACGGCCGCGTCGATGCCTTCGTGGTTAAGGTGAACGTGGACGGCACCGGGCTCACCTACGCCGGATACCTCGGCGGCTCAAACTTTGACGCCGGTAGCGGCATCGCTCTGGACTCTTCCGGCAACGCTTACGTCACCGGCTACACTCAATCGGCAGAGGATAGTTTTCCAGTCACAGGAGGGCCCGACGTCAGTTACAACGGCATCTATGACGCGTTCGTGGCCAAGGTTAACTCCGATGGCACCGGACTCATCTATGCTGGTTACATCGGCGGCTCGAGCGAGGACTTTGGCTCCGCAATCGCCGTAGACCTCTCCGGCAACGCATACGTCACTGGACGCACAGTCTCGACCGCCGCGACCTTTCCGGCGACAACAGGCCCGGATCTCACCCACAACGGCGGCTACTCCGATGCCTTCGTGGCCAAGGTCAACTCCGACGGCAGCGGGCTCATCTATGCTGGCTACATTGGCGGTACTGGTCTCGACGAGGGCTACGCCATCGCTGTGGACGGCAACGGCGGAGCCTATGTAACCGGCTATACCGCCTCCACGGAGGCGGACTTTCCCGTCATCGGAGGGCCAGACCTGACCTTCAACGGCGTTTACGACGCCTTCGTGACGAAGATCGATTCAACGGGCACCGGATTCATCTACGCAGGCTACATCGGCGGCTCTGGCGTCGATTATGGCTTTGGCATTGCCCTGGACGGTTCAGACGACACCTACCTCACCGGGTACACTTCCTCGACAGAGGCCGACTTTCCCGTCACCGGGGGACCAGACCTGAGCTTCAACGGCGGCTTCGACGTCTTCGTGGCCAAACTATCCGAGGTCACGCCCACTCCAACGCCAACGCCGACCGATACCCCGACGTTCACGCCCACGGAGACTCCGACGGAGACTCCGACGGCGACTCCGACTTCGACGCCGACCCTCCGAAGGCCGCCGACGAATACACCGAGGCCGACATTTACTCCGAAACCGCCGAAACCGACCAACACACCGAAGCCGTGATGAACAGCATGTCACCGGTTCCGAGCGTAGAATCGGGTCCTGTGAAAAATGGTGCGCCCGCCGCGATTCGAACGCGGGACCTTCAGCTCCGGAGGCTGACGCTCTATCCGGACTGAGCTACGGGCGCAAAGAACGAAAAACGGCCTTGGGGTGAGTGGAGGGATTCGAACCCTCGACATCCAGATCCACAGTCTGGCGCTCTAACCAGCTGAGCTACACCCACCGCGGGATCGGGCAGTCTAAGGGAAAGCCGGTGGGGAGGCAACGCCCTCTTCCTCCCTCTCCCTCCGGGAAGGGTCGGGGTGAGGGGATTGGTTTCACCGACTACTTCTTCGGCTCCGCTCCCGCGTTCTGAGCAACGTACCGCAGCTCGACCTCGGCGAGGCCGTACGGCGACCTCACGCGATCGCCGTAAACGACGAGACGCACCGGACCTTCGTTATCGGGAAGCGGGCCGGCCGCCGACTCGGCGACGAGGAAGACGCGCGGGTCGGACCGGTGCATCAAGAGCTCGCCCATCGAAAACACGACCGTGTATCCGTCGCGCGTCCTCGCGACGACGATCGCGGGCGCCATCTTCCGCGCCCCCGCCATCGAGCGCGTGTCCACGCCCGCCTTCTCGATCACCTCGAGGAGCGGCAGGCCGTGGTAGACGATGGCGTCGCCTTCCGAGATGTCCATGCGGACGTCCATCCGACCAGCGCCGAGGAGCGAACCGGGGGTGATCGGGCGAACGGCGCCATTCGGCATGCGCAGGAGCGGCGCGGGCTGACCCGCGGCGACGAGAACGGCGGTGCCGCAGGCGGCGGAGAGCAGGACAGCGAGCGAAGTCCGGAACGTCGAGATGGAATGATGCTACGGTTCCGGCCGGCGTGAAGCAAGCGATCCGTCGAGTTTCCGTGCCGCTTCTCCTGCTGGTTTTCACGTCCGACGCGTGCGGGCGGCGCGAGCAGGCCGCCCCTCCGGCGCCCGCCGCCCGGCTCGCGGTCGAAGAAACGGACGTCGGCGCGCGCCGGGTGTCGTCGAGCACCGGTTCGCCGGTGATCTGGATCGGCCTCGACGGCCTCGACTGGGAGCTCCTCGACCGGCTCGCGGCCTCGGGCGTCATGCCCAACTGGAAGCGGCTGACGTCGGAAGGCTGGTCGGGCCGCCTCGCGAGCTTCTATCCGCTTCTTTCGCCGATCCTCTGGACGAGCGCGGCGACCGGCGTTCCGCCCGACGTGCACCGCGTCCTCGACTTCCAGGAAGTGGATCCGGCGACCGGCCGCAAGGTACCGATCTCCGGCGCCTCGCGGGCGGTGCCGGCGGTCTGGAACCTCGCGTCCGCCGCCGGAAA
>DASUAD010000403.1:0-3111 GCA_035763965.1 Thermoanaerobaculia bacterium
CTGCGGTTCGGCTACCACTGGGCGAACCCGACGCTGCGATCCGACTGGCAGTCCCTCGTCTGGGACGACGGAATGAGGGCGATGCTCCCGGCGGACGTTCCGCCCGGAGGGACCGCGTCTCTGACGCTGCGGGTCAAGGCCCCGGCGAAGCCTCATGCGGACTACAAGCTGGTCATCGCGCCACTTCTCGAAGGAACTCAGGGGGGATGGACTACGACCACTCCTCACGTCGCGAACGTCGCTGTGCTTTGAGCACGGGCGCTCTTCCGGCGATCGCGAGACCTCGAGACCCCGGCGAAATGGCGAACCCGCGACGCGCACTATGAGCAGCTCGGGCACCGCACCAACCGATCGGGCCGGCTCGGACGAGCTCGTCGAGTTCGCCACGAAGGCGCTCGAGATCTCGGATGCCGACAAGCTCGCTCTCGATCTGGACGTTCCATCCTGGGTCGGGGCTCGGATGGAAGAGGCGGACCGGCTTCTGCGGGAGGTCGAGAAAGTCGTCCGTCGCAGTGGCGTGGAGGTGGAGTACTTCGAAGTTTCCCTGAAGCGCTATCGCCACTACGTTGCAGCCTGTCTGTCCCGTCCTGCCGACGCTGCGGTTCTCGAAGTCGGCGCAGCGCCGGGCCACGTCAGCATCGCGCTTCATCTCGCGGGCTTTCATCCCACCGGGGTCAACCTGAACGAGCTCTGGCGCGCGACGTATCCGAGCGCAGACTGGTTCGACCGGCTGGAGGTCCTCGAGCACGACGTCGAGAAAGAGCGGTTGCCCTTTCCCGACGCCCGCTTCGAAATCGTGCTGTTCACCGAGATCCTGGAACACGTCGCGGTGAGCGACCCGACGATCGTCCTCTCAGATCTCCGGCGGGTTCTCGTCCCCGGCGGATTGCTGATTCTCTCGACGCCCAACGTCTGCAACATCTCGAACATCCTGGCTCTGGCTCGCGGGATCAACGTGTTCTGGCCGGTCGACCGTTTCTACGGCAGTCTCGACCGTCACAATCGCGAGTACACGCCGGCGGAAGTCCGCAGCGTGGTGGAAGCCGCCGGGTTTCGGATCCTGTCGCTCTACGGGATCAATGCCGACAACAACTGGAGAATGGGCGCCGAGGTCATGGCGTACGACGTCGTTTCGAAGCTCGGCGACCAACACCCCCTGCTGAGGAACACGTCGGTTTGTCTGGCGACCCGGTGAGCTCGAGCAGGATGTCGAATTCGTCTCACGCAGCGCGGTCTCCGGCGGGGCGCGAGGGCAACGAAGAGTTCGGGCCGCGGATCGGATACTGGAGCCGCGGCAACCTCGGCCGGTTCGCCGAGGTCCTGCGCCCGTGGATATTCGAGCGGGAGATCGGGCGCCGCATTCCGGGGGCGCGGGTCCAGGCGTACGCGCCGCTGGGTCCGCGACACCGAGCCGCGGTCGGCGGCGCGCCCGTCGTTGCCGACCTGGGCCAGTGGACTCCCGCGAGAACGGCTGAGCTCGCGGATGCGCTCGACTGTGTCGTGATCGGCGGCCAGGACGTCATCCAGTCGAGCGACGCCCTTCTCGCCGCCGACTACGGACCCGACGCCGACGAAGCGAGTCGCTCGCGGCCGGCGGCGTTCTTCATCGAGGGGCTCGGAGAGGGGCTCGAGAGCCGTTGTCCGGTCGCATGGGATGCCGTGTCGCTCCCCGCCGATGTCAACCACGCGACCGCACGTCGTCTCCAGGAGGCGGCAGCCCGCCGCACCTACCTCTCCGTTCGCGACAGCGCGTCCAAAGAGCGCCTGGCCCGCGCCGGGGTGGAAGCCGACGTCGCCGTCGTTCCGGACCCCCTTCTCCTGCTGCCGAGACTCTTCTCCCCGGCCCTTCTCTTGCGGCGGCTGGAGTTCGCCAGGCACATGCAGTGGTTCCCTCCCGAAGGAAGACCCCTTCCAGTCGTTCTGCAGGGCGGGCGGGCGCTCGTGAAGTCGGCGGAGTCGATCGCGGATGCGATCGCCGAAGCGGTTTCAGGATCGGGCTTGCCCCTCGTCCTGCTCGACCTCGATCCGGACGCGGGCGACGGCGAGTTCGTCGACGCGGTGGCGCACGTCCTCAACGGTCCCGTCTACCGGATCCCTTCCGATGCCTCGCTCGAGGACCGCGTCGCAGCACTCGCGCACTCGCAAGCATTCGTCGGATCCTCCGGGGCGGGCGCGCTCGTCGCGTCGGCCTTCGGCACGCCGAGCCTCGTGATCGACGTCTTCGGAGAGGCGTCACAGGCGCCTTCGGACCCCTCGTCCGGCAGGATCTCGGTCGTGTGTGGGTTGTCCGGGCTTCCCGGCGCACTCGAGCGTCTCCTCGCCTCTTCTCGGCATTCCGCCGGAATCCCCGCGGAGCTCGAGGAGCGGCTGAATGCCCACTTCGACGCCCTCGCGCGTGCGGCCGGGGACGCGTTCGTCCGCCGTCTCCGCGACTCGGGAGACCCCGTGCCGGTCCTCCTCTCCCGGCTGCGCGAGATCGAGCGACAGATGGAAACGTGGCGGGTCGCCTGGGAGGCCCGGAACCGGCAGGTCGTCGAGGGCCGGTTGCAGATGGCCGGAATTCTCGAATCGAAACAGGGGGAGTGGGCAAGCCGGCTGGACTTGCTCTCTCAAGAGCTTTCCGAAACCCAATCGGAACGCGACTCCGCCCGCATGGAAGCCGCACGACTCTCGACGGATCCCACGGGCGCCTGGAAGGACCGCGAGCTCGCCCGCGTGAGAGAGCTGCGGGAGGAAATCGAGGGCGAGCTCGAGGGCGCGGCGGCAGAGGTCGCGAGGCTGCGCTCCGAGCACGAGCGGACGGCCGAGAACATCGGGTTGCTCCGGCAGGACCTCGACGCTGCGCGCCGGGAAGCGGCCGTCGCGTCGGAAGAGGGAGAGCGGCGTGCCCGACGGGCGGAGAGCTCGATCGTCGCGCTCCGCGCCGAGCTCGAACGCGCAGAGGCGAACCTCGAGGCGTTTCGCGCGAGGGAGGCAGAACTCCGGGTGTCCGAGACGCTCCTGTTCGCAGAGCTCGCGGAAGCCCGCTCCGACGCGAGCCGGTCGATGGATCGCGAGCGCCGGCTCGAGGACTCCCTGCGGGTCGCGCGGAGGGAGCGGGACGGTCCAGAG
>DASUAD010000404.1:0-7262 GCA_035763965.1 Thermoanaerobaculia bacterium
GACGTGCGGCCGGGCCCACCCGACGCCGTCGCCGTCCGCGTCGTGTCCGATTCCGCTCTCATCCGGCTCGAGACCCTCGATCCGGCGGACGAGCCGCGAGGTGCTGCCGCACAGGTGCTTCGTCCCGCCGGCGCCGGCGGCGCGCTGCTCGCGCCGGCCCGCGACTGGAAAGTCGAGGACCTCGGCGGCGGGCTTCTCTGGCTCGAGGGGAAGAGCGATCCGCCCCTCGTCGTCGAAGCCCGCGCGCCCCGCCACGCTTCGGTGAGGATCCCTCTCGCATCGCTCGGCTCGGCATGCGGCGAGCCGCTTCCCGTCGCGCTCCTCGCTTCGCCGGCCGTCGCCGGGACCGTCTCCGACGGGGAAGGCCGCCCCGTCCCGGACGCCCTCGTGCTCGTCCGCCCGGGCGACCCGGAACCCGCGGAGACCGTCGTCGCCGACGCGACGACCGACGCGAACGGGAACTTCTGGATCGAGGGCCTCGCGCCGGGCCGCTATCGGCTGCGGGCGTGCCGGGCGGACTTCGGATGCGGTGAAGCCTCCGCAACGCCCGGGGAGACCATCACGATCGCGCTCGACGCCGCCGCGCTCTTCACCGGGCGCGTCCTCTCGATCGGGGGAATCCCCGAACCGGGCGCGGACGTCCGGCTCGTGCCGGTTCTCGACGGACGAACGCATCCGGCCGACCGCCTCGCACGGCTTCCCCTTCAGACCTCGTCCGGGGGAGACGGACGTTTTTCGATCGCCGCTCCCGCGGCAGGAGACTTCCTCCTCGAGATCCGTTCGGAGTCGAGCGGGGTCGCGCGGCTTCCGGTCCGCCGGTCGCGTCTTTCCCCGCCCGTGACGGACGTCGGCGACGTGCGTCTGCCCGATCCGCTCGACCTCGCCGTGCGCGTCGCCGGCTGTGCCGGCGGAGCCCTTTCGATGTCCGGCCCGCTCGGAGGTGAGACTTCGCTGCCGGCCTTCCTCCGGTTTGCGCTGGATGCCGGCGGTGCTGCGATCGCGCGTCTGCCGGAGGGAGGATCGTGGACGGCGTGGGCGACGTGCGGAGGTGAGAACGTGAATCTCGAGCCGGCGCTGCTCCCCGACGCAGCCGCGCTTCAGGGAATGGAGGTCCGATTCGAGAGAGCCGGGACTCCGGCCTCGGGTCAGTCGATCGAGCGGTCGAAGTAGCCGTGCAGCTCGCGGAGCGCGGCGCGGTCGATGCCGCGTCCCCGAATCGACTCGGTCAGGAGCGCGAGGGCGGCCATGCCCTCGGGGACCATCTGAATCTCGTCGATCGCCGGCAGGGCCGCGACGATCTCACGGCGCGCCGCGTCGTCCTGGCCGAGGTCGAGAAGAAGGTCGGCAACGACGAGGTGGAGGGCCGCCACGTCGCCGCGCATCCCGATCTGCGCGAACTCTCTCTGCGCCGAGCGATAGGCCTCGATCGCCGACGCCACCTGACCGCGCACGCGAAGCAGATCGCCGATGCCCCAGTGAATCTTCCCGACGCCGACCCGATTGTTCAGCCGCCGCCACACGAGCAGAGCGTGCCGCGATGCGTCGAGCGCCTCCTCCGCTTCCCCGAGCGCGCCGTGCAGCTGTGCGAGGTTCGTGAGCGCCGTCGCGAGGAGCTGGTCGTTCCCCATCGCCCGCGCCCCCGCGCGGATCCGGCGGAAGACCTCGAGCGCGCGGGTCGGCTGGTCGAGCTCCACGAGCACGATCCCTTCGAGGACGCGCGATTTGAGCGCATCCTCCCGCATCTCGAGCTTCTCGAAGCTCTCGACGAGGAGAGGTACGAGCTCGAGCACCTCCTCGAATTCCCGTTCCTCGACGCGGAGAGCGAGGCGCTGGTAGGAGAGGCGGGCCCAGTCGGCCACCGAATTCACGGTATGGCGGAACCATGCCTCCGAGCGGTCGAACCAGCGGCGCGCATCCTCACGTCGGGAGAGCACGCGACACGCGGTTCCGGCAATGAGCGCCGTCTCGCCGAGGAAGAACTCCCGCTCGTCGAGGATTCCGATCGAGCGCCTCGGCTGTTCGAGGAATCGGTAGAAGAATTCCGCTTCTCGTGCGACTTCCTCCGGCGTCGTCTCGAGCTCGGCGCGGAGGATTCCACAGACCCCGAGCAGGACCTCGGGCTCCTCGAGGTGCAGCGAGAACGATCGCTTCTCGCGCTCCGCGGGCGGTACCGCGAGCGCAGTGCGCGCCGCGGCGATCCCTTCGTCCGAGGAGATCGGCTTGACGGGAAATCGAAGCAGACGCCCCGCCACGTCAGCTCTCCCCGTCCAGCCGTGCAATGAGCTCGGATGCGAGCTCCTGCGGTTCACGAGCGAGGACGCGCCCGAGCCCTTCGTCCAGGCCCTGGCTGCCGTGCTTCCAGAGCTGGAACGAACGACCGTACTGACAGGCCGCGAGGAGGAGTGAAAGGCGCATCGAACGAACCGGTACCTCCGTCAGACCATTGCGGCGCGAGAACCGGTGGAACCACACGTAGAGGTCCTGCTCCGCTTCCCGTGCTTCCGGTCCCGTCATTCGGTAGTAGCTCTCCAGAGTCGAGTGGATGACGGGCAGTGCCCGCTCGAACAGCTCGTCTACCTCGTCGGCCCGCGTCCGATTCTTCATTGTCGTGAGGGTCTGACAAGCCTAGCCCATTTCGGGCCTGCCGTCAGTGATCCACGCACTGAGCCTTTTCGGAACCGGAGCTTAGACCGGGATCATCCCCTTGACTTTGATCGTGAATCGCGGTTTCCGGGCGGACGGCAGGGGGCGCGGAGCCGCCGAAATCGCCGTGTTCTCGGCGGTCTCCGGGCGGCGTTCGGGGACCCGAACCGGGTGAGTGGAGGCCATCTCTCTTCTCCTTTCGCGAGACCGGAAGTCGAATCTGAAATTGATGTCATCACAAATCGGAGCCTCGGGTATCCCCGAAATCGCGTCTCGTCCGGCGAAGTCGAGGCGAGCTCTTCGGGAACGCCGGATCACCCGGCCCCGTTAGAATCACGGCTTTTGAAGAAGAACCGGAAGGAGCGTTCATGTCTGCATCTCGAATCCTCACCGCGGTTTGCGCGGTGTCGCTGGTGGCCGTCGTGAGCCGGGCGGCCGGGCCGAAACTCTCTCGGACGGGAACGGCGAAGCCGCCGGCGGCGGCCCGATCCGCGGACGTCATGCCGTTCCGGGCGGCCGAGAAGATCCTCGGCAACAAGCTCAAGGTCATCGTCGTACCGACCGGGTTTCCCAACATCGTGTCGCTCCAGATCCCGGTTCAGACCGGATCGAGAAACGAGGTCGAACCCGGCAAGTCGGGTTTCGCCCACTTCTTCGAGCACATGATGTTCCGCGGGACGAAGGCGTATCCCCCGGACCGCTACAACGAGATCGTCACGCAGGCCGGCGCAAGACAGAACGCGTACACGACCGACGACTACACGAACTACCACACGACGTTTTCGAAGGAAGACCTCGAGACGATCCTGAAGATCGAGGCGGACCGCTTCAAGAACCTCGACTACTCGCAGGAAGGATTCAAGACGGAATCCCGCGCCGTCCTCGGCGAATACAACAAGAACAGCGCGAACCCGATCGTCAAGATCGAGGAGGTCCAGCGCGACAAGGCCTTCACGACCCACACCTACAAGCACACGACGATGGGTTTCCTCAAGGACATCGAGGACATGCCGAACCAGTTCGACTACTCGAGGACGTTCTTCGACCGCTGGTACCGGCCGGAGTACACGACCGTGATCGTCGCGGGGGACGTCGATCCCACGCGCACGATCGCGCTCGTCGAGAAATACTGGAGCGATTGGAAGCCCGGGAGCTACAGGGTCGAAGTTCCGAAAGAGCCGGAGCCGAAGCAGGCGGTTTACGCGCACGTTCCATGGTCGAGCCCGACGTTGCCGTGGGTCACCGTCGCATTTCACGGCCCGGCGTTCTCCGAGTCCGAGAAGGACTACGCGGCGATGGACATGCTCATGGATCTCCACTTCGGCGAGACCTCGGACGTGTACAAGCGCCTCGTCGTCTCCGAGCAGAAGGTGGACGGCCTCTTCACCGATAATCCCGGCAACGTCGATCCCTCGCTGACGGGTGTGTACGCCCGCGTGAAGAAACTGGACGACGCCCTCTCCGTCCGCGACGAGCTTCTCAAGACCTTCGCCGAGGCGCGTTCCGCGCCGGTCGATGCGAAGCGCCTCGCGGACGCGAAGTCGAACGCGCGATACGGCCTGGTGCGATCCCTCGACAACACCGAGCGCATCGCGGCCACGCTCGCGCGGTTCGTCCGGTATCGCCGGTCCTACGGCACGCTGAACAAACTCTTCCGCGTCTATGAGACGCTGACCCCGGAGGACCTCCTGGCGGCGGCGCGCCGGTACTTCACCGATGACCGGCTCGTCGTGACGACGCTCTCGAGGGACCCGATGCCCGCGGCGGTCCAGACGGTCCCGTCGCTCGCCACGGTCGCGCCGAAATCGGCGGCCGCCGAGACACTCGACGTGTCGGTCATCCTCCAGAAGACCGTTCTCCCGCAGACGACCTTCAAGATCCTGTTCACCGTGGGATCCGCCCACGACCCCGCCGGTAAGGAGGGGCTCGCAGCGCTGTCGGCCGCGATGGTGGCCGAGGCGGGCTCGAAGGCGATGCGGATCGACGAGATCACCCGGGCGCTCTATCCGATGGCCGGCAGCTTCACGGCGCAGGTCGACAAAGAGATGACGACCTTCACGGGGTCCATTCACCAGGACAACTGGAAAGAGTTCACGGACATCGTTCTGCCGCAGCTTCTCGACCCGGGTCTGCGAGAAGACGACTTCCAGCGCCTGAAGGACGTTCAGCGCAACGCGCTGAAGGAAGACCTGCGCTCGAACAACGAGGAGGAGCTCGGGAAGGAGCGTCTTCAGACGAATCTCTTCGCGGGAACTCCGTACGGCCATCCGGTCGTGGGGACCGTCGCCGGGATCGAGGCGATCTCACTCGACGACGTGCGCAAATTCCTCGAGTCGGCGTACTCCCGGGCGAACCTCACGCTCGGAGTCGCCGGGGACGTACCGGACGAGATGCTCGCCCGCCTGAAGCAGGCGGTTGCGAAGCTTCCGGCCGGCGAAAAGGCGGCCACTCCTCGGGTCAGCGCGAAGAAGCCTTCCGGGCTCGAGGTCGAGATCCTTTCGAAGGAGACCCGTGCGACGGCGATTTCGTTCGGCCACCCGATCGAGGTCACCCGCGCGCATCCCGACTTCCCGGCGCTCTCAGTCGCTCGCGCGTGGCTCGGTGAGCACCGCTCATCGGTGTCGCATCTCTACGACCGGATCCGCGAGACGCGCGGCATGAACTACGGCGACTACGCATACATCGAGGCGTTTCCGCGCGGGATGTTTCAGTTCTTTCCGGACCCGAACATCGCCCGCCGGGCGCAGATCTTCGAGGTGTGGATCCGGCCCGTCGTGCCCGCGAACGCGCACATGGCGCTGCGGATCGCGATACACGAACTCGACAAACTCGTCCGTGATGGCATGTCCCGAGAGGACTTCGAGCGTACCCGGGGATACCTGATGAAGAACGTGTTCGTGATGACCGCGACGCAGAACCAGCAGCTCGGCTACGCCCTCGATTCCCGCTGGTTCGGAATCGGCGAGTTCACCGGCTACATGCGGGACCGCCTCGCGAAGCTGACGGTGGACGACGTCAACCGGGCGATCCGCAAGCATCTCTCCTCGAAGGACCTCTCGATCGTCATCATCACGAAGGACGCGAAGGATCTGAAGGACCGGCTCGTCGCCGACGCCTTTTCGCCGATCTCCTACGACGCGGAGAAGCCCGCGGAGCTCCTCGCCGAAGACCGGGTGATCGGAGCGATGAAGCTCGGGATCCCGGCGGAAAAGGTGAAGATCACGCCGGTCGAGGACGTGTTCGCGCGGTAAGGCAAAAGCGCGTCACTCGATCACCAACGGTTGCACCCTCTCCCTCGGGGAGAGGGGGCCGGGGGTGAGGGGGTTGATTACGCCCCGATGCCCGGGCTCCTACCCCCCGTAATTCCACGGCGTCGAGGACAGGAGCAGAGGCCGGAATTGCGGGTCGCTCACGCCGGCGTTGACGACCTCGCACACGTAAACCGTGTGATCGCCGCGCTCGACGCGGTCGGTCACCCGCGCCTCGATCCACGCCGGCAGCTCGCGGCAGATGGGCGAGCCTGTGGCGGCCCCCGGCTCGTAGCGGAGGCCATGGATCCGGCCGTTCTCGACTTCCGGGGGGCGGAAGAACCGCTGTGCGATCTCCTCGTGCCCTTCCGCGAGGAAGTGCACGGCCACGGCCCCGCTCGTTTCGATGGCGTAGTGAATCCGGCTGTTGCTCTGGACGCCCATCATCACGAGCGGCGGCTGGAAGGAGCACTGCGAGAACCATGTGAGCGTCGAACCGGCCGGCCGACCGTCGGCCGAGGCGGTCATCACGTAGAGGCCGTACGAGATCCGGCGCAGAACCTTCCGCTTCGCTTCTTCGTCCATCTTCGCCTCCGCAGACGGCATGAGTGTGACATCCCTTGGGCGGTCAGAGTGTGAAGGACTTCTGAGAGCCCCGGAGTGTTCTCCGTTCGGGAGTAGAGGCAACACGTTTCTGGGCTTGAACGCGGGCAACTTCACGATGACCGGGTGGTGGTGCTGTTCGAGTGGGCATGGGCGTACCTGACCGATCAGCGCTCCGCACCTCTCATTACGGGTTCGGTCGACGGGCCGCGTCGCTCCGGAGACGCCTGACCGCCACCGGCCCTGTGCACCGAAATTGCTCCGTCGTGGAGCGTTCGCCCGGACGAGCCGGGCGCGCTACGTCGGGGGTCCAGGCATGAGTCGTTCGTTCACCGCCATCCCATCCCTTGCCTTCCTTTTGCTCGCCGGAATCGCCGCCGGACAGACGGTGATCGTCGGGAACCTGCCTTCCAGCCCGAATTTCGGGTTCAACCAGGTCCCGATCACGGCGATCGACCTTTCGAACCCCGCGAGCGGGCCCGCGACGCTCACGTCGGCCGCGTTCACCTGGTCGGCGAGCCCGTGTCCGGGCGCCGTGAAGATCAAGTTCTTCCGGCCGACGCCGACCGGCAGCTTCGCGTTTTTGACGGAGCGGGGACCGTTCGACGTCACTTCGCTCACGCAGTTCGTGTTTCTCACCCCGTCCGTCGACGTCCAGCCGGGCGACCTTGTCGGGATCGGACGGCTGACCGCGTGCGGCAGCCCGGTCGGCCAGTCGCCCGGTAACGCTCAGGGCTTCATCGGTTTCAATACCGACGTCACGTCCAC
>DASUAD010000405.1:0-3273 GCA_035763965.1 Thermoanaerobaculia bacterium
CACGCCGACTCCGACCCCGACGACGGTGGCGACGACCGTGGTCGAGTTGACCGGGCGGCAATTTCGCTGGAGTTTCAACGGTGGCGGTACGAGCTTCACGATGCGCGTGGGACAGAGGTACGAGCTGCGCATGCGCACCCTCGACGTCACACACGGCTTCCCGGGGATTGCCGCGCTCGGCCTCTCGTCCGCGGCGCTCACGCCCGGCGGGGCCGAGATCGTGCAGACCGTTCAGCCGACGGCGAACCAGGTGGGGACGCACTTCTTCGTCTGCGACATCGAGTGCGGCAGCGGACACGGTTTCCAGGGCTCGATCCAGGTGACGCAGTAACGCGACTCCGCTCGCCCGTAGAATCGTAAACGGCGGCCGAAGACCGGTCGTCTAACGATGACGGTGCATCGGGCGATCTGGCTCTACGCGCTCTCTTTCGCGCCCTCTCTCGCCGCCTTCGGCGAGACGCTGACGATCCCGGCGGTGACCTCCCTGCCGCCGGGGTCGGCGGCGTCGCCGTTCTTTTCGGACGTGCGGGTGTTCAACACGTCGTATACGACTGCCGTGACCGTGCCCGCGGTCTACCGCTGCTTTCTGGGGACGTGTCCGGCGACCGCGCCGCAGGCCGCCTTCACCCTCGGGGCGCGGGAGTCGCGCGCGTTCGACGACATGGTTTCTGCGACGTTCCACGCGCCGTCGTCGGCGGGGGCCGTCGAGCTCACGAGCTCCGGCAGCTCGATCCGGGTGACGAGCCGCCTGTACTCGCCGGCCGCGACGGGCGGCACCAACGGGATGTTCGTTCCCGGAATGAAGTCGTCGGAGGCGCATCCGGTTTCGGTTCTCACCGGCCTCTCCAACGGACTTTTCCGGACGAACCTCGGCATCTACAACGGCAGCGACAGCGGGGTCGTCGCGACGGTGAAGCTCTTCGACGGGGGAATCGAGCTGGGAACCGTGACGTCGAATCTGGGTCCCCGGTCCGGAACGCAGATCAACCGGATCTTCGATGCGGTCGGTCGCGCGGACCTGACGACGACCAATGCCTACGCGGTCGTCGCGAGCGCCGGCGCAGGGGCGCCGCTCTTCACCTACGCGGCGGTCATCGACAACGCCACCTCCGACTCGAGCTTCGTCGCGGGCGCCGAAGACCAGGCCGGCCCGGAGGTGGAGACGGTGACCATCAACGTCCGAGCCTGGGATTTCTCGCCCGGGGGGCCCAACTCGCCTCCGCTCGTGCTGACCGTCGGAAAGACCTACGTCCTCGTCTTTCACGACGTCGATCCGCCCGGCACGACGAACCCCCGCCACGGGTTTTCCGGCATCTCGGAGCTCGGGCTTCCCGGCGCCGACGACATCTCCCCGGGACACGACGTCACTCTTCCGGCTTTCACGCCGGAGGCGTTCCAGCGCGGCACGCACCCGTTCATGTGCACGCAGAACGACTGCGGCGGAGACCCGGAGCAGCACCGGGGGATGATGGGAGCGATCATCGTCCAATAGACGGGAGACGGGAGACACGATCGGTAGAATGAGCAGCGTGGCGGAAGCGGACGAAGCGCCAGAGAAGAAGGAAGATCCGGACGTCGCACTCGACGACGACGAAGCGCGTGCGGCCGCGGCGGCGGCGAACCGCAAGCGCGCGCTCGCCGAGTGGGAAGCGAACAAGAAGCGGTGGCGCGACATGGGGGTCCCGCCGGCTCTTCCGGCAAAGAAGTGACACGCGAGGCGCGTCATCACCACCGTGCGTAATCAGCGCCCTCACGGCGATCTGGAGATATCCAGCTCCGCGTTTTCCGAAGGCGGAATGATTCCCTCGCAATACACGTGCGACGGCAGGAACGTCTCGCCCCCGCTCTCGTGGAGCGGAGTGCCCGCGGATGCAAAAAACCTCGCGTTGATCTGCGATGACCCCGACGCGCCCGCGGGGGTTTGGGTGCACTGGGTGGTCTACGACCTGCCGGCGTCGGCGAAGGGTCTTCCCGAGGCTGTGCCGCTCCGCGACGAGATCTCCGGGGGCGGCCGGCAGGGAAAGAACGACTTCCGCAAGACCGGCTACGGCGGCCCGTGTCCGCCGGGCGGAACGCACCGCTACGTGTTCACGCTCTCGGCGCTCGACCGTCCGGTCGGGCTGCCCGCGGGCGCGACGAAAGCGCAGCTCCTCTCGGCGATGCGCGGACACGTGCTCGCGGAGGGCAAGCTCACCGGGAAATACTCACGGCGCTGACCGACCGCGAGCCCTCCCTCCGGCGCCTCGAGAGCCGGGTGATTTCGTGCCGCCGGTGCCCGCGCCTCGTCGCGTGGCGCGAGGAGGCGGCGCGCCGCGCTCCGCGCCGATTCCGTGGAGAGGAATACTGGTCACGGCCGCTGCCGGCGTTCGGGAACCCCCGGTCCCGCCTTCTGATCGTCGGGCTTGCGCCGGCGGCACACGGCGGCAACCGCACGGGTCGCATCTTCACGGGCGACGAGTCGGGGAACTTCCTCTTCCGCGCGCTCCACGCGGTGGGCCTCTCGAACCGTCCCGAGTCGGTTCGTGCCGGTGACGGTCTCGAGCTCTCCGGTGCGCTCCTGACCGCGGCCGTGAAGTGCGCTCCTCCGGACAACCGGCCTCTTCCCGGCGAGTTCGCGAACTGCCGCGAGTACCTGGTCCGCGAGCTGGAGCTGCTCGCAACCCCGCGCGTCGTCGTTGCGCTGGGAGGCCTGGCGTTCGAGTCGTGCCTGCTGGCGCTCGCCGAAGGGGGCACGCCGATCCCCCGTCCCAAGCCGCGGTTCGCGCACGGCGCGCGTTATCGATTCGGCGACACGCGGCTCCACGCTGCGTACCATCCGAGCCAGCAGAACACCTACACCGGCCGGCTGACGCAGGGAATGCTGCGGGCGGTGCTCCGGAGAGCGGCCCGCGAAGCGGGGAGGTCGTCTTAGGGTCGAGCCCGGTGGCTCCCCGTGTCCTCCGACACCTTCTCCATCACCTTCTCGACCTCCTCGCCGAGTCGATCCCGGTCCGACCCCGCGGACGCGCGCGCGAGATCCGCGGTCGAGATGACGCCGGTCAAGCGCCGGCCGTCGGTGACCAGCACGCGCCGGATTTGCGCCTCCTGCATCCGGCGGCTGACCTCGTGGATGTCGGCGTCCGGCCCGACCGCAACGATGGAGGTCGTCATCACGTCCGCCGCCCGGACGTCCGACGGCCGGCGGTCGTGCTCGCCGAGGTAGAGGGCGATGTCTCGATCGGTGACGACACCGACGACCTTCTGGTCGCCGTTGCCCTCGGTGATCGGGACGAT
>DASUAD010000406.1:0-2947 GCA_035763965.1 Thermoanaerobaculia bacterium
GCCCGACCCCGCGCCCGAGGCGCTGGCGGATACCGTCGCGAGACTGCGCCGGGATCGCATCATCTACGACGGGGTCACGGGACTTCCGATTCACCCGTTCGACGATCCGGATCGAGCGCACGAGCGAATCGCGCACCTCGGTGAGATCTACATCCAGATCGGGAAGTTCTTCGGATTCGAAGAGCTCTACGGCTGGGAGCTCTACGACCGCGTCCTCGTCGTCGTCTCTCGCGGCATTCGCGAAGACATCGAGGCGTCCCGGTTCGCGCCGCACGTCTTTTCGATCCGCTATTCCGGCGCGGACGGCTTCTACGTCCTCTATTCACTGCCGGCGCCGGGCCGCGGCCGCGGACCGTCGCTCGAGAACGAGGCCACCCGGCTGCAGGGCAACGCGGTCAGACGCCTGCGCACGGCTTTCGGAGGCACCGCCGTCGACCTGATGACCGTGCATTCATCGAGCCTCATCGCGAGCGACAACCCGCTGGTCCGCTCTTCGAGGCATGTGTTTCGCCAGCTGCACGAGGCGGTCAAGATCGTGAGCCAGCGCCAGACGCGGGAGCGCCTCGACCTGTGTGCCCAGTTGAAGAGAGTCATCGGTCAGAAACAGTTGCGTCCGGCGTTCCAGCCTCTGCGGAACCTGACCAGCGGAAACGTGCTCGGCTGGGAGGCGCTCATCCGCGGGCCGCAGGGGACGCCTTTCGAGCGGCCGAACGTCCTGTTCGCTGTCGCCGCCGAAAACGCCATGGAGGTCGAGCTCGAGACCCTCTGCCTGGAGACCATATTCCGTGGGCTGCCTCGAGGCATCGGCTCGAAACGCCTCTTCGTGAACGCGTCGTGCACGTTGTTGCGCCACCCCGTCTTCCTCGATCAGCGCAACCTCACGGCGATCAACAGGAGTCACGCCAACGTCGTGATCGAAATCTCCGAGAAGGAGATGGTGGATTACTCCTCTTTCGGAGACATTCTCTCGACGGTCCGCGGTGCCGGGTTGAAGATCGCGATCGACGACGCCGGATCGGGCTATTCGGGTCTCGAAGCGATCCTCAAGCTGCGGCCCGACTACATCAAGGTCGCCGACTCCCTCGTGAGGCGCCTCGAAGACGATCCGATCAAGTGCGAAATCATCTCGAGCCTCGCCGCCATCGGCCGCCGGATCGACGCCACCCTCGTCGCGGAAGGCATCGAGCGCGAAGAGGAGCGGGCGGCGCTCATCACGCTCGGGGTCGAATACGGGCAGGGATTCTTGCTCGGCCGCCCGGCGTTCTCGGTTTCGGCGCGCGCCTGACCACTCGAACCGAACCGCCGGCCGTCCTCTTCGAGCGCGTGACTGCAAGCGCGAAACGCATCGCACCGATCCGGGACGTCTCGTTCTCCGTAAAGCCCGGGTCCGCTTACGCTCTCGTCGGGCGCGAAGGTTCCGGAAAGACCGCGATCGTGCGCTGCACCCTGGGCGAGCTCCGTCCGGAGAGCGGACGGGTCGCGGTCCTCGGGCTCGACCCCCGCAGAGAGCGTCGGGCGCTCCGGCGTCGCGTTCGATTCGACGAGTCGCAGGGGGAGATTCGGCTGGATACCGAACCCGCGACCACGCTGCTCGTGACGAACGATCCGCGTCAAGCGAGAGAGGCGGACCAGGTCGGCTTCCTCAAAGCGGGACGCCTCGTCCTCGACGACGCGAATCCCGTTCTCCTCGCCCGCTTCCGGCGGATCCGATACGTCAACGAGATTACCGAGTCGCGCACGGAATACGGCAACGAGCTCGACCTCTTCGACGCGGTGCGGGTGAAGGTGCGAGGGTGGGGCGTCGACGCCGTCGTGTCGAACTTCGACGAGTCGGTGTTCGAGCGCTTCCGCGCGATGGAAGGGGTCGAGGACGTGCGCGCCGAGCCGATGACGCTCGAGGAGATCTTCGCGGCCGTCACGGGTGAGGCGGCCGCGATATGATCCCGTAAGTGACTGAAAAGAGGAAAATTACGCGTCGGACGACGCTCGACGACGACTCGGACTTTCTTCGCGAAGTCGCTTACTAGCAGCGGCGGGGTGCCAGCTCTCGCTTCGCCGAAAGTTGGCGTCTGACGTGTCTCGCATACGGTCTCGATCCGAAACTGGACCATCCAATGAAGAAGTCCGTGGTGCATATTCTTCGGAACGCTGGCGTCGAGGGTGTCAATCCAAATCAACATTCCCCTGCGGCACGACGGCGGTGACATTAGCGGAGGCTCTCCCGATATCGTTCTTCCGGTGAACGGCTTCTTCCGCAAAGACGGCGAGCTCACCTGCGACGGCGTCGCGCTCACCGCGATCGCGCGCGCGGTCGGGACGCCGGTCTACGTGTACAGCGCGGCGCTCTTGGCAGAGAACTTCCGCCGGTTCGACGACGCGCTCTCACCGGTCCGGCACCTCGTCTGCTACGCGGCGAAGGCGAACTCCAACCTGACGCTGCTCCGCCGGCTCGCCGAGCTCGGCGCGGGCGCCGACGTCGTCTCGGGCGGCGAGCTCCGGGCGGTTCTCGGGTCCGGCTTCCCTGCCGACCGGGTCGTCTTCTCGGGCGTCGGCAAAACGGACGAAGAGATCCGGTTCGCGGTCGAGAAGGATCTCCTGGCGATCAACGCGGAATCGGAGCGGGAAATCGAGAAGATCGACGGGCAGGCGGCCGCGGCCGGAGCGCAAACGAGGGTCGCGCTGCGCGTCAATCCCGACATCGACGCGCGTTCCCACCCGTACATCTCGACCGGACGCAAGCACAACAAGTTCGGCGTCGAGATCGGCCGGGCGCGGGAGATCTTTTCGCGAGCACGCCGGCTCGAACACGTCCGCATGACCGGGGTCCAGGCGCACATCGGGAGCCAGATCCTCGACCCGGAGCCGCTTGCCCAGGCCGCGCGCGATCTCGCCGGACTCGCACGCACGCTCGCGGACGACGGACATCCGATCGAGACCGTGGACGTCG
>DASUAD010000407.1:0-7053 GCA_035763965.1 Thermoanaerobaculia bacterium
TCGCGTTGCCCTACGCGTTCGAACCGGGCTTCTTCTCGTTCCGCCTCGACCCGCGTTATCTCGCCGACATCAAGCGGTTGGCGGACCTTTCCTCGACGATCTCCGGTTTTCCCCCGGCGTTCCAGTGGGCGGGCCGGACGATCTTCTTCCCGTTGAAGAACCTGGTACTCTGGGGCGCCGGGCCGTTCTTCGGTTTCGCCGCGCTCGCGTCCCTCGCGTGGGGACTGCTGGAATTGCGGAAGCCCTCGCGGCGCGCGATCCTTCCCCTTCTCGCCCACGCGATCTTCCTGATTACGTACCACGGCACCACCACCGTCAAGTCGATCCGGTACTTCTATCCGGCCTATCCCGCGCTCGCAGTGCTCGGCGCGCTCTTCCTCTTCGCGGTCGCCTCCGCCCCGAAAACCCGGGGGCTCGCGACCCGGCTCGTCCGGCTCGCCCCGGCCATCGTCGTCGCGGGGACTTTCCTCTGGGGTCTCGCGTTCACGTCGATCTACCGCCGCGAGCACCCTCGAATCACCGCCGCCCGCTGGATCTACGACAACATCCCGCCTCCCGCGCGAATCGGAAACGAGGCGTGGGACGACGGACAGCCTCTGCCTCTTCCGGAGCACGACCCCGGCCAATACGCAGGACCCGTGCTCCCGCTGTTCGATCCGGATTCCCCGCGCAAAGTGGAGGACGTCGTTCGGGTTCTGAAAGGCTCGGACTGGATCGCGATCACGTCCAACCGCGTTTACGGCAACGTGACCCGCGTTCCCGAGGTCTTTCCGATGTCGCGCGCCTATTACCAGGCGCTCTTCGACGGACGCCTCGGTTTCGAGCTCGCGGCGGACTTTTCCTCCTATCCGTCCCTCGGCCCGGTCAAACTTCCCGACGACGGCGCCGAGGAGCAGTTCACCGTCTACGATCATCCGCGGGTTCTCCTGTTCAAGCGGACTCCGAAGTTCTCGCCGGAGCGCGCCACGGAGATCCTCCTCGCCTCGATACCGAAGACGCCTCCGACGCTCGGCGACTGGGAGAAGTTCCCGCGGTCGCGCCGCATCGTGACGGCGCCGATCGTCCCGCCGCGCCGGGCCGACCTCGAGAAGAGGGCGCAGCGCGCCGGAACTTCCGAGTGGGAAGCGGGCTCGTTCGCGAGCGCCGTCCTCTGGTACCTTGCGATCCTTCTCGTCGGGGCAGTCGCGTTCCCGATCGCGCATGCGTTCTTCCCGCGGCTCCAGGACCGCGGCGCGGGAGTGGCCCGGATCCTCGGGCTCGTCGGGACGACCTACCTTCTCGCGATCCTCGTTCACCTCCGGGTGCTCGGCAACGGCCGCGGCGCCGCCGGTCTCTGCCTCCTGCTGACCGCCGCAGTCTCCGGCGTTCTGTTCTGGAGTCGGCGGACCCTTCTCGTCGGGTTCTTTCGCGAACGGTGGCGGCTCGTTCTCGCCGGCGAGATCGCTTTCGCCGCGGGGTTCGTGCTGTTCCTCGGGATTCGAGCTCTGAATCCGGAGATCTTCTGGGGCGAGAAGCCGATGGACTTCTCGATCCTGAACATTCTCGTCCGCACCCGGACCCTCCCCGCCTCCGACCCGTGGTTCGCGGGTGCGCCGCTCGGTTACTACACGTTCGGCCAGCAGATGATCGCGTTCCTGACCCTCCTGACCGGGCTCTCGACGCGGTTCACGTTCAACCTCGCCTTCGGGCTGCTCGGCGGGCTGATGCTGCAGGGAGCCTTCACGCTCGCGAGGAACTGGGCGGGGAGGCTGACGGCGGGTCTCGCGGGTGCGGCTCTGACGGCGGTGCTCGGAAACCTCGCCGGGCTCCGCGAGTGGCTCGTCAACCATCGGCCGCTCGACTGGCACTACTTCTGGGCGACCTCGCGCGTCGTCAAGGACACCATCAACGAGTACCCGTTCTGGAGCCTCGTTTTTGCGGACCTGCACGCCCACGTGCTGGCGATGCCGGTTTTCCTGCTCGTCGCGACGGCCGCCCTCCATTTCGTCCGGATTCATGCGGCGCCGCCCGCGAGGCTCGTCTCGCGACTGGCCTCCGGGACGATCCTCGGGTTCGCGATCGCCGCTCAAGCGCTCACCAACGCCTGGGACGCTCCCCTGCTCGCCGGCGTCCTCTTCATCGTGTTCTTCGTCGCGACCGCGACCGGGGAATTCACACCCGGGGCTCTCGCCCGGCTCGTGCCGGGGTGCGCGGCCGGGATCGTCGCTGCAGGCGCGGCCCTCCTTCCGCTGTGGGTTCGCGGCGGAGGAGGCCCGGGTTGGGGCCTGGAGCAGGAGCCCGGCGCCCGCGGGGTCGACGTCGTCACCGTCTTCGGGCTCTTCTTCTTCCTCGCGTTCGCGTGGTGGATCGGTTACCTCTCGCGGCGGTTGCGCGATCGGGAGATCGCGAGCCTGCGGCGCTTCGTCATCCTCCTCTCCGTCGCGGTGCTGGTCGCCGTCCTCGCCTTCGTGTCGACCGAGCTCTTCGCGATCGCCGGCGTGCTCTTTTTCGCCGCGGCGGTTCTCGACCGCGCGCTCGAGCCGGAGGAACGCCTCGCGTGCGCCTTCAGCGCCGCGGCCTTCTTTCTCATCGCTTTCACCCAGCGCGTCTACATCTCCGACCGGATGAACACCTTCTTCAAGCTCTACCTCGAGGCCTGGCTGCTCTTCGCGACCGCGACCGCCGCCCTCGTCTTCCGGCCGAAGGAGCGGCCCGGATCGTTCGGCAGCTGGCCCCTCGCGGCTCGCGGCGTGCTGGGGATCGGCGTCCTCGCGGCATTCTTCACGACGGCGACCGCCGCCCGCGGCGCGGTGAGCAACCACTTCGCGCCGTACTCCGGCCCTTCACTCGACGGGCTGCGGCACCTCGAACAATCGCGCCCTGGCGAATACCGCGCCATCCTCTGGCTGCGGCGCAACCTCCGGGGAACGCCGGTCATCCTGGAGGCGCAGGGCGCCCCGTATCAGGACTTCAGCCGGATCTCGATGAACACCGGCCTTCCGACGGTCCTCGGCTGGGAGCACCACGTCAAGCAGCGGGGAAACCCCGAGCCGGAGGTCGTCGAGCGCCGCGAGGCGGTCCGGCGGATCTACTCGGCGAGCGATGCCGCGGGGGTCGAGCGGCTCCTGCGGCGCTACCACGTCGGGTACGTCTACGTGGGATGGCTCGAGCGGAAGACGTACCCTCCCGCGGGACTCCGAAAGTTCGACACGGCCAGGGACCTCTTCGAGCTCGCGTACGAGAACCGCGAGGCGAAGGTGTACCGCGTGGTCGGCGGCGACTCGGAGGACGTCATCATGCCGGCACGTGAGACGCTGCCCGAGCCGGCCGGCGGCCAGGAAGTCGTCGAGGCGGAGGAGCCTCCCGCGATCTCGGAAAAGGCCGAGGAAGGACGACCACCCTTCTCCGGCATGAAAGAGCCCCGCGATGCCGATCTCGACGACCGAGGCCGGCTGTGGGTCGCCGACTTCGGCAACTCCCGCGTCCGGATCTTCGACGCGAACGGCGGGTTCCTCGGCGGCTGGGGGGGCCGCGGGGGCGCGACGTACTCGCTGAAGGATCCGTGCGCGGTCGCGATCCGGAAGGACGACGTCTACATCGCGGATACGTGGACCGGCCGCGTTCAGCGGTTCTCGCTGAAGGGGGAATGGAAGGGCACGGCGCCCGAGCTCTACGGGCCCCGCGGCGTGGCCGTGTCCAGAGAGGGAAAGGTCTGGGTGACCGACACGGGAAACAACCGCATCGTCGCCTACGACGCGGATCTCGCCGGCAAGCGGGTCTTCGGAAAGCTCGGCTCGGCCCCGGGCGATTTCTCGAGTCCGGTGGGGATCGCGGTGGGACCCTCCGGATCGATCTACGTCGCCGACGCCGGGAATCGGCGAATTCAGGTGCTCGACGGAGACGGCCGGTTTCAGCGCGCGATCCCGGTCCGCGGCTGGGAAGGACCCGTCGAGCCGCACCTTGAGATCGAGTCCACCGGTTCCCGGGAGACCGTGTACGCATCCGATCCTGCGGCGTCGGTCGTGATCGCTTTCGATCCGGCCGGCGACGAGCAGGGCCGCTGGGCCGACGATGATGACGGGCAGAAGCTGTCGAGACCCACCGGCCTCGCGATCGACCGTAAGACGAATACGCTGTACGTGGTGAACTCGGGAAATAATACGGTCTCGCGCATTCGCCTTTCGAAAGGAACGTCGAAATGAGCGGTCTCGAGCGACCGACAGGATCGTCGTCCCCACCCCGAGGCGGGCGAGCGCGGAGCCTCGCGATCATCGCCGCCGTTGTGGTCGTGCCGCTCGTGCTTCTCCTGCTGCTCTTTCGCAGCCGCGACGGCGGCGGCAATCGATCGCCTGCCCCCTCCGGCAGTGCGCCGGTCGCGAATGCAGGGCCACCACCCGACGAACCCGAAGACACTCCACGCTTCCAGGACTCCGCCGCGCCGGGACGAAAGCCGTTCGACGGGATGAAGGAGCCTCGCGACGCCGCTGTCGACGGCCGCGGCCGGGTGTGGGTCGCGGACTTCGGAAACTCGCGTTTGCGGGTCTTCGACTCCGACGGCGGGTACCTGGGAGGCTGGGGAGGTCGATCCAGTGGAACGTACGGTTTCCGCGACCCGTGCGCGGTCGCCATACGCGGCGATCGCGTCTATGTTGCCGACACGTGGAACGGGAGGATCCAGGGTTTCACCACCGCCGGCGAGCCGAAGGGCTCCGCTTCCGGGCTGTTCGGGCCGCGCGGCGTGGGTGTGGGGGAAGACGGCCGGGTGTGGGTCTCCGATACCGGGAACAACCGCGTGACCGTCTTCGATGAGAACCTGGCGAACCCGCAGTCGTTCGGCAGCCGCGGAAACGGTGCGGGCCAGTTCTTCGCTCCGGTCGGAATCGCGGTCGGCCCCTCGGGAAACGTGTACGTAGCGGACAGTGGCAACCGACGCGTCGTGGTCCTTCGCAAGGACGGAGGCTTCGTGCGGGCCTGGCCCGTCCCGGGCTGGGAACACACGGTCGAGCCCTACGTCGAGGTCGATGACGACGAGAACGTCTACGTCACCGACCCCGGCCAGGCCAATGCCGTGTTGGTGTTCGACCGCGAGGGCCGCGTCGCGTCGCGCCTGACGGCCGGCGACGACGGAGAAGCTCTGGGGCTGCCGACCGGCCTCGGGCTCGACCGGAAGAATCGGCTTCTTTTCGTCGTAAACATCGTCGGAAGCCGGGTGTCCCGGATCCACCTGAACGGTCAAAAGACTCCGTGATCGAGCCGGATCGGGAGCCGGTTTCCTCCCCGGCCCCGGCACGTCGCCCGGGAACCCGCCGATTCGTCGCCGCGATGATCCTTTTCGGTCTCGTGGGAGTCGGCACACGATTCTGGCGTCTCGGCGAGCGGCCGCTCCACCACGACGAGTCGATTCACGCTCACCAGTCCTACACTCTGATGAAGGACGGGAACTGGCGGTACGACCCGGCGTACCACGGCCCCTTTCTTTACTACGCGAACGCCCTCGTCTACCGCCTCTTCAACGCCAATGACACCACTGCCCGCCTCCTTCCGGCGATTTTCGGCCTGCTGCTGATCGCCGCGGCGATTCCGCTCTCGCGATGGATCGGCCGGCATGCCGCGATCGCGTTCGCGCTGCTGGTGCTGATCTCGCCCCATCTGTCCTACTTCTCGCGCTTCATCCGGGAGGACCTCTACTCCCTCGTCTTCACGCTCGGCACCATCCTCGCGTTTCAGATGTTTCTCGAGACCGACCGCGCGAAGTGGCTGACGCTCGCGGCCGTTTCGTTCGCGCTGGCGGGCATCACGAAGGAGAACGCCTACATGACCGGCGTTCTCTTCGTCGCATACGGCGTCTGGGCACTGCTCGAACGGGTCGCCCGGGCGAAGGGGAGTCGGCGAGCGTTCCGGGAAGCGATCTCTTCGACGTTGCGCTGGGTCCGCGCGCACGTTCTTCCGATCCTGACGGCAGCGCTCGTCTTCCTCGGGATCTGGGCGCTCGCCTATTCGGCCTTCGGGAGGTACCCGAAAGACTGGCTGGCGATCCCGAAGGCCGTCAAGTACTGGATGGGGCAGCACTCGATCGCGCGCATTCCCGGACCCTGGTACTACTACGTTCCGCAGCTCCTCTATTACGAAACGTCGTTCGTCTTCGCGGCGCTCTTCGCGTTCCGCCGCCCGGAGAAGCGGGATTCGCCGTTCCTCCGCTTCGTCGTCTTCTGGACGATCGGGACCGTGCTCCTCTACGCGTGGGCGCGGGAGAAAGTGCCCTGGCTGACCGTGCATCCGCTGCTCCCGATCACGATCCTCGCGGCCCTGGGGCTCGCCAATCTCTGGCGCGACCGGAAGGAAAAAGCGGCCCGACTGGCGCTCGGGGCGTTTGCCGTGCTGGCGGTCGTCAACGCGAGCGCCATGGTGCTCGCGAACTTCCGCTACGGCGCCCACGACGTCGCGCGCGAGCCCAGGCACGCCGAGATCCTCGCGTACGTTCAGACGACCCGGGATCTCGTCCGTGCGCTCGAGCCGCTCGCTCTCGCAAAGGAGAAGGTCGAGCCGGGCCAGCCGGTCATCACGGTCACGGGGGAAGCGTCCTGGCCGCTCACCTGGTATCTGAGGGACGTTACGACGAAGTGGGTTTCGCGGGTCGAGGACGCGACGACGCCCATCATCGTCAGCGACTGGGAGCCCGAGGGCGGCCTCGAAAGGCAGCTCGCGGAGACCTATACGGCGACGCGCGTTCCGATTCGCGCGTGGTGGTTCGCCGAAAAGTACCAGCCGGACGAGAAGGCTCCGGCGCGCCCGACCCTGACCGATCTCGTGCGCTGGTGGCTCTTCCACGAGAACTGGAGCCCGATCGGCTCTCAGGACGCGACCTTCTACGTCCGCAAGGACCTCGAGAGCTCCGGGCCGCTCACTCCGCTCAATCTCCGGATCCAGAACACGTCCGCCCGCGATTACTCCGGAGGGTCCGCAGCGGTCGTCCCGCCGGCCAGGACCCTGGGCGAGCCGGGCTCCGGACCCGGCCAGTTCGCCGAGGCGAGGGGCCTCGCCTCCGACCCGAACGGAAACCTGTACGTCGCGGAC